>DATKRS010000010.1 GCA_035532035.1 Candidatus Dormiibacterota bacterium | reverse complement strand
GAAGGCATGGGAGCGTACGTGCAGTGGGTTCCGGACCGCCACATCGTGGTCGTCCGCTACATCCCGCCGACGCCGCCGCCCCCGCCGCCCACGGAGGCACCGCCTCCGCCGCCACCGCCGCCGCCGACACCTGCGCCGGCTCCCTATCACGACGTCTACGTGGCGGGCGATTACATCATCTCACCCAAGGTGTACAACCAGTTCAGTCCGGGTAACACGGCGGACAACAATCACGACGGGTTCTCGTACCGCATTCACGGCGCCGCGGAGTTCGATCTCCTCAACATCCCCTGGATGTTGGAGGGCGACTATCGCCAGATCAACTACCCGCATAACTGCAGCAGTCCCTCGGATCCGCAGTGCTACGTCACGAATGTCGGCAGCACGGGTAGTTCGTTCGTTCCCGCGTTCACCGTGCGTGACTACGACCTGGATGTTCGACTCGGCATTCGCGTGCTGAGCCCGAGGATCTACGTCGGCGTCGGGTACATGTGGCGGACGAATAACTACGGCTATCCGCACCTCAACAACTGGGGCTTCGGAGTATCGAAGCTGCCCGACCTAAACCACCCGTGGAGCTGGTACGGCAGTGCGTGGTACTATCCGAACGTCAAGGGCACGTATGGTGCCTACACCGTTGCGTACAACATCTTGAAGTACGACATCGGCTTCGCGTACTCAATCTTCAACACCCCGATCATGATCGAGGGCGGTTGGCAAGGAGAACGCGGATATCAGCTCGATGACTCGCCGATCGGCACGTCTCAAAACGGTCCGTACCTCGGCTTGGGCATCAAGTTCTAGATCGTCAGCGAACGATCGAGGAGAGCCCCCGGAGCAATCCGGGGGCTCTTTCTTTTTTATCGCGTTATAGCGGCGTTACTTCGGGAGCCGGCGTCGCGCTCTCTTCGGGAACCGGCGTCGCGCTCTCTTCGGGAACCGGCGGCTCGCTCTCTTCGGGAACCGGCGACGCGCTCTCCTCGGGAGCCGGCGTCTGCGGCTGCACGCACGGCGGGGTTATGACGACGACCTTCGGCTGGCCGGGCGGCGTGGGCGTCGGCGTTTCGACCGGCGTCGGTTCGGGTGTCGGAGTCGGAGGCGGCCGTCGATCGCGCGGACCCGGCGTCGGCAGCGGCGTCGGGCACATCTGCGCAAGCGCGAACCAGTGTTCGGTGAAGCCGCGCGCAACGTCGACGCGCAAAACTTTCGCGAAGTACGACGACGGATACGTGTGAATGATATGCTGCATGTACGCCCACGCCCGCCGCTGCGCGTCTTGCGTGTACACCTTACGGTATACTTCGACCATCAGAAAGTAACTGCGCGCAAGCTGCGGATCGCCGGGATAGCGCTGCGCCCATTGCCGCAGCGCTTCGTCGGCGAACTCGAGACGAGCGATGAGCCCGGGATTAGTCGTGTACGCACCGGCTTCAATGGCCACGTCGTGCGCGGTGTTGTCGATGCCGAGATAGCTCATCTTCATACGCCCGAAGTACTCGTCGCCGGGAGCCGAGCGATGAAAGTTCTCGCACTGCAAACGCTGCCACCGGCTCGGCAGCGGCGAGCACGCGTCTTTCGGCGGCGCGTGGTGCGGAGCGCCCGCTGCAGAGAGCGGCGCTTCGACGGCGAGAACGCTGAGGAGGGCGACGGCTGCGAGGATGCGGTGCATGCGCGCCCCTTCTTCGTTGCGACGCCCGGAGACCTGCGCCTCGAAGGCGAATCGAGCCGCAATGGCACGGACTCTTCGCGTTGCGGCTCTCCAGCTTCGCGCGCACGACCGCCGTTCGTTCGAGCAAGCATTTCGCGGTATCGAACGCAGCGTCGATGACGCCGCAGCGGACGCAGATCTCGTCGTCCTGCCGGAGGGAACCGTGCCTGCGTACGTTCTCGGCGACTCGGACGTTGACGATATAGGTATCGATCGTGCCGTCGCGCGCCTTTGTGAGATCGCGGCTCGGCGAGCGGCCGTTATCGTTGCGGGGGTCGCGACTCGCGACGGCTCGCAGCTCTACAACGCCGGAGTCGTGATCGACTCCGACGGTCGCGTGGCCGGCCGTGCCGACAAGGTGTTCTTATGGCACTTCGACCGGCGATGGTTCGCAGCGGGAACGCAGGTCGCGCCGATTCACACGTCGATCGGTCGCCTCGGCGTCTTGGTATGCGCCGATGGGAGAATGCCGGAGATCGCACGCGCCCTGGTCGACGGCGGAGCCGAGATGCTCGTCATGCCGACGGCGTGGGTTTCGAGCGGACGCGACCCAAATGCGCTAGAGAACCCCATCGCCGATCTGCTGGCACCCATGCGCGCGTACGAGAACGGGGTCCCGTTTGCCGCCGCCGACAAGTGCGGCGTCGAACGCGAAATGGTGCTCTACTGCGGAAAGAGCCAAATCCTCTCGGACTCAGGCGACGTCCTTGCCATAGCCGGCGAGCGCGAGCCGCAATGCATCGTGGCGACCGTCGAACTCGGCGACCCGCACCCGAGCCGCGTTGCACTCCCCGAGCCGGCGCCGCGAGAGACGGCGGCCCGAAGCGTCCTGCGCGTGGCCGTCAGCGCGCATGCGCTTCCAGGCGACATCGACGACCGCTTGCGTATTTTGGAATGCGAGCACGTACTCGCTCCGGGAGCACAGCCGCAGCTCGCCGCCCTCGATGCGACGATCCCGGTTGCGATCGTGGACGACGGCGTGATGCACGACCCCGCGGGCCTCGCGGCCTTCCGCCGGGCGGGCTATCGACTCGCGCTCTGGGCGACGCGAAGCGACGCATGGACCGAGCGCATCGCGCGCGCGCGCGCCGGTGAGGCGCGGATGTACGTCGTCGTGCTGGATGCGCAGGCGGGGCGCGCCTTCGTCGTCGATCCCGACTACGCCATCGTGTGCGGAACGTTCGACGGCTACCGCTTGGCAGCGTGTGCGATCGATCCCGCGAAGACCGCGCAGACCCTCGTGGCGCCGGGAACCGACGTCGCGGAAGGTCTGGCACGCGTCCACGCGATGACGATGCGTTGATGCGCACGATCGTTGCGGCCGCATGCGCGCTCGCGCTCCTCGCAGCGACCCACCGCCTCGCGATCGCGCGATTCGCGAACACGGCCGCGTCCCTCGTGCCGGGCAGCCGCTTCCCCACGCGCCTGTCGGACGGCGCGCTGCCGAATCGCGTCTCGGTGATCGGCAGTGGTGCCATCGTGAACGGCGCGTACGTCGTGCCGCCGGGCGCTCCGCCGGGAAGCGCAACGCTGGTTGCGGCAAACGCCGCGTCCCTTGCGGTTCGAACGTTTCACATCGTCGCGCCGCCGCACGCTCCGGTGATCGCCGTCGCTTCGTACCAAAACGGCATAGCGTTTCACGATCCTCGCACCTTCGCGCCGCTCGGAACGCTCGCAACCGCAGGCTCTCCGAGCGACGTGATCGCAGCCGGCGGGGAGATTGCGGCGACCGACACGGACGGCAGTACGATGACGTCGGTGCGACTGAGGCCCTGGAACGTTCGCGAGATCCCAGGCATCCTGCTCGGCGATGAGCTCGCGGCAGATCCGCCGCTCCACGCGGTCTTCGTCACCGAGCGCGAGCTGAACGGCAAGGGCGGCCTCGCACGCGTCTCCGGCGATCGGGTCGCGACCATCGTCACGGGAACGACCGCCGAAGGTATCGCGATCGATGTTCGCACGCAGCGCGTCTACGTTGCCGACGTGAACGACGACGCCGTCGCAATCGTGGACGCGAAGCGCATGCGCGTCGTCGGGCGAATACGGCATGTCCCGCGCGCCTTCTCGCTGGCGCTCTCGCGCGACGGGCGCCGGCTCTACGTGGTCTCGAACCAAAGCGAGAGCACGTTTCTCGCAGCGGCCGGAAGGGTCACCGAGATCGCGCTCGGTCCCGGAGGTCCACGCGTAGCGGCGCGAAGTTCTCCACTCGAGTTTCCGGTCGGCATCGCGCTTGGGACGCTCGGGCGCGTCTTCGTTACCGACGAGCAAAGCAACGTCGTCGACGTGCTGAACGCGCGGACCCTGCGCGTCGCGCACGCACCGGTCGGTACCTGCCGCACGCCGTGGGCGCCCACCCTCGACGTACGCTCGCACCGGCTCTATATCCCTTGCGCGGGAAGCAACGAGGTCGACGTGCTCGACGCGCGAACTCTGAAGCGCGTGCGCGGCGCACCCTTTCAAACCGGCGGCTACCCACTCGCCGTCTCCGTCGTACGCCGGTGACGCACCGGCTGCCGGCCGCGATCGTGCTGGCACTACTTCCGGCATTTGCGTCGGCGGCCGATCTGCCGTCGAAGCTCGATCTTCACGCTCCGTTTCCGGTCGTTACGCTCCAGGCGCCGGAGATCGAGCGGGTCGCTCCGGGCGTCGAATACGGCGACTACGAGCTATGGAGCGATGCCGGGCCGATCTCCGTCCACGTCATCGCCGCAGATCTCACGAACCCCGGCGTGCACGCGCGTACCGTGCTCGCAGGCGATGCGTTGGGCTCGAACGGCGAGACGATCTCGGACATGGCGCAACGCACGGGCGCCGTCGCCGGCATCAACGGCGACTACTTCGACATCGGACGGACGAACCGCCCGACGAACATCGTGGTTCAAGACGGCACGCTCCTGCGCTCGCCGCGCAAACGTTACGCACTCGCGCTGCTGCGCTCGGGAAGCGCGCACTTCGCCGAGTTCTCCTTCACCGGCTCGGTGCAGATCGGCACGCAGGCGTTCTCACTCGACGGCGTTGACGTCATGCCCTCGCATTCCAATGAGATCGCGCTCCTCACGCCTGCATTCGGAGCGGTGTCCCAAGAGCCGGGCTTCACGAGCGTTGCGCTCACGCCCACGACAGGAACACCGCCGTTTGCCGCCTATCGCGTCGATTCATTCGCGCAGACCGCCGACGGACCCCAGCCCGCTGGATACTATCTCGTCGTCGGCTCCGACGTCGCGCCCGGCGCTCTCCCAGCGGTCGGCGATGCGGTGGTCGCAAGCGGCGCCCTCGCGCCGATCGCGCTCTCGGAGATCGCGGACGCCGTCGGTGGCGGCCCGCTCATTCTCTATCACGGCGCGTGGTACGCGGATCCCGACGGCCCTCGCGGCGGCGCGTTCGATCACCGGATCCCATGCTCCGGAGCCGCGCTCGAGAGCGACGGAACGCTGTTGCTCGTCGAGGTCGACGGGCGCCAGCCGGAGCGCAGCGTGGGTTTGACGCGGCCGCAGCTCGCCGAGCTGATGCGCGCACTCGGCGCGCAGGACGGCATGGCGTTCGACGGCGGAGGATCCTCCGCGATCGCCGTGCGACTGCTCGGCGAGCGGAAGGCATTACTCCAAAGCTCGCCGTCAGACGGTATCGAACGCCGCGTCGCAAACGGCATCTTTCTCTACAACGACGCTCCCGTCGGAGCGGCGCAGCGGTTGGTGGCGTCGCCGCAGGTGGTTCGCGCCGTCCCGGGCGCGCAGGTCGCACTGCACGTCGCTGCAATCGACGCAGACGAACACCCCGCGGATCTGCAAGCGCCGCTCACGGCAACGGTCGAGCCGGGCGCGCTCGGAACCGTACGCGGGGACACGTTCGTAGCAGCCGCACCCGGTACCGGACGCATTCAACTGCGCGCCGGAACGATCCGCGGAAGCATTCCGCTCGAGGTGGCCGCAGCGCCCGCGCGGCTGCTTATCCTGCCGCCGGATCCGAACGTCGAACCGCACGGCGTGCTCGCGTTGCAAGCCCACGCCTTCGATGCGGCCGGCTTCGCGCTCGCTCTCCCGCGCCAGATGCTTTGGAGCGCCAGCGGCGCTACTATCGACGGTCTCGGGCAGGTAACTGCGGGCGATCGCGACGCGGACGTACGTTTGGACGTCGGCGGCCGCGTCGCGGCATTGCACGTCTCGGTCGGCAGTCACGACGTCGCCGTCGACATCGCGAACGGCATTGCATTCCTCACCTTTCCCGCCGGCGGCAGCGGCAGCGCAAGCGCGCAGGTCGCGTGTGACGGGTGCATTCGTCTGACCTACGCCATCGGCGATCGGGAGCACGCGGCGTATGCGGTCGCCGAGCGAGAGCTTCCGGCCGGCAGCGTGGGTTTGAGCTTCGACGTTCGCGACGACGGCAGCGGCGCCGCACTACGCCTCGCGCTGCGCAACGCGATCGACGAACAGGTGCTTCTTGCAGCCGTGACCCTCAACCAACAGGGGCTGCGCCACGTCGTCGTCCGGTTTCCGCTCGGCATGCCGCAGCCGATGCGGTTGGTAGGCTTCTACGTCATCGCTACGCGCGCGTCGCCTGCACCCGCCGGCTCGATCGTGATCGGCAACGTTCGTGCGCTCGTGGGAGGGTCTCGATGACGGACGCGGCAGCGCAGCGCGTTCTCGACACCGCCGCAGCGCGTGGCGCGCAGTTCGCAGACGTGCGCTTCGAGACGACGCGCAGCGAGCGCGTCGAAGTGCGCAACGGCGTCGTCGCGTCGCTTGCCGATGCGACCTCCAGCGGCTATGGCGTCCGCGCGCTCGTCGACGGCTCCTGGGGATTCGCCGCAAGCGACGATCCGAACGACGCTGCGCTCGATGCAACCGCGGCGCGCGCGTGCGCGATTGCGCGAGCCGGGGCCGCAATCGCGCGCCGGCGCATCGGCTTCCCGCCCCCGCGCGCCTATGTCGACGAGTACGCGACGCCGGTCGAGCGCGATCCGGCGAGCGTGCCGCTCGGCGAGCGCGTCGCCTTGCTTCTCGAAGCCGAGAGAGATCTGCACGCCGGAAACGCGATCGCAGTCGGCCGCGCGTGGATCGATCTTTGGAGCACGAAGAAAACATTGTACAGCTCGAGCGGATCGCGCATCGCGCAGCACGTCGTGCAGACCGGCTGCGGGATGGAAGCGATGGCGGTCGGTGACGGCGACGCGCAGACGCGCACGTTCCCGGGCGACGTTGGACTCTACCAATCCGGAGGCTGGGAGATCGTCGAAAAGGCGAACCTCCGGGAGAATGCGCGGCGAATTGGCGAAGAGGCGATCGCGCTGCTCGCGGCTCCGCAGTGCCGCAGCGGAATCTGCGACATCGTCCTGGGCGGATCGCAAGTGTCGCTGCAGATTCACGAATCCTGCGGTCATCCCGCCGAGCTCGATCGCGTCATGGGCTGGGAGGCGAACTTCTCCGGCACGAGCTTTCTTGAAATCGACCAGCTCGATCGGCTGCGCTACGGATCGCCGCACGTCACCATCGTGATCGACAACGCGATGCCGCTCGGGATGGCGACCTGCGGCTATGACGACGAGGGGACGAAATCCGGCCTCTCCGATATCGTGCGCGACGGCATCCTCGTCGGCTACGAGATGAGCAACGACACAGCGCGCGCAATCGGAAGAGCATCAAACGGCTGCGTCCGTGCCCAGAGCTGGGCCTTCGCGCCGATGATCCGCATGTGCAACCTGAGCCTGCTGCCCGGTAACGTTCCTTTCGAGCATCTCTTCGACGACGTCCGCGAGGGTCTCTACATGGAGAGCAACCGCTCCTGGTCCATCGACGATCGCCGCCTGAACTTCCAGTTTGGATGCGAGATCGCGTGGGAGATCAAGAACGGCAAACGCGGCCGCATGCTCAAGAACCCTACCTACGCCGGCATGACGCCGCAGTTCTGGGGCTCATGCGACGCCGTCGGCGATGCCGCGTCTTGGTTCGCCTGGGGGACCCCGAACTGCGGCAAAGGCGAGCCGATGCAGGTCGGACGCACGACCCAAGCCGCGGCACCCGCACGCTTTCGAAACGTCGCAGTCGGCGTGGGATACGAATGAGCGGAGTACAGGGATGAATGGCCTGGATCGCGAGCGGCTAGCGCGCGAGATCCTCGAACGCTCGACCGCCGACGAGACCGAGGCTCTCGTCGCGGCGAGCGACAGCGCGGTGACGCGCTTCACGCACGAGGTTTCAAACCAGAACGTTGCGGCCGAGGGCGTCGAGCTCTCCGTTCGCGCGATCGTGGACGGGCGCACCGGCGTTGCGAGCGCAAATGCGTTTGACGCGCTCTCGCTGCAGCAGCTCGTCGACCGCGCCACGGCGATGGCGCGGCTTGCTCCGAAGGATCCTCTGCAGCCGTCGCTTCCCGCGGGTAAACCCGCGGCTGCGCCTGCCGGCGCGTACGTGCGTGCGACGGCAACGGCGCCACCACAGCGCCGCGCGCAGCTCTGCGATCCGCTCTTCGCGGCAGCGGAGGACTCGGGATGCTGGTGCGCCGGCTACATCTCCACGGCCTCCACCGGTATCACGGTTGCAAACTCGAATGGCGCGCTTTCGTCCTTTGACGGAACCGAGGCGGGCGCCAACGTCAAGATGATCGCACCCGACGCGAGCGGATGGGCGGAGTCACACGCGACCGACGTCGACGCGATCGATGCCGTCGCCGTGGCTACGCGTGCGGTTGAGAAAGCGCGGCGCGCGAGGGCGCCTCAAAGCGTCGAACCCGGAAAGTGGACCGTCGTGCTCGAGCCGGCGGCCTTCGGGGAGATGCTCGCCTACCTCTCGGGACACTTCTCGGCGCAGAGTTTCGACGAAGGCTCTTCGTTTTGCAGCGCAGGGCTCGACCGTTCGTACTTCGGCGAGAACGTGTCCCTGTACGACGATTGGTCGCATCCGCTCGCTCCAGGCATGCCGTTCGATTTCGAAGGGTATCCGACGCAGCGGCTCGCCCTCGTGGAGCGCGGGGTCGTGCGCTCGGTAGTCACCGACAGCTACTACGCGCACAAACTTGGGCGCGAGAACACCGGCCACGCCTTGCCGGCTCCCAACGCGTACGGCCCGCAGCCGCTCCACCTCGTCGTCGGGCCCGGAAGCGCCTCGTTCGACGAGCTCGTCGCACGAACCGAGCGCGGCCTGCTCGTCACGCGCTTTTGGTACATTCGGCCCGTCGATCAGAAGCGAGCGATCGTCACCGGGATGACGCGCGACGGAACGTTTCTCATCGACAAAGGGCGCGTCGCGCACGGGGTTCGCAACCTGCGATTCAATCAGAGCATCCTAGAAGCGCTGCGCGCGTGCGAGTTCTCGCGAGAGCAGTATCGTACGGGCGGCTACGGCTACGGCGTCGTCACGCCAGCTGCGCGAATAGAAGGCTTCAACTTTTCGAGCGTGACGGAGTTTTAGCGCCGCGCTGCGAGAGCGACAACCCGAGGCCCAGCGCAAGAGCGCCGAATCCAACCGTCAGACCCGGGAGCGATGGGATCGCCGTAAGCTCGACCGCCGGATACCGCACGATCGTCGCGCGCAAGCGTAGTCCGCCGACGGCCACCTGCTGGCGGTCGTTCGCCAGGAATATCGCGTGTGGAAGCGGTCGATCGGTCTCGTCGTCTACGGCAAAGAGCACGACCGGGCGCGGGGATCCCGAGATGCCGCTCATCAGCGCGACTTGCTGCGCGCTGAAGAGCACGACCTTGACGATGCGATGTGCGGCCGGAACGGAGAAGGCATCGAAGGGAAGATCGAGCCCCGAGATCCGCTGCGTCTGCTGCATCAGCAAGACGGGCGACGAGAACGCCGACCCCGTCGGCTGCGTGATCGTGAGGTGCGCGTCCGCCGCGTCGCGCGCTTCGACTGCAACCACGGTGCGCATCATCTGCTTCACGAGAAACGCACCGATGTACCGCTGGGACGCGATCGGCAACGGCGCGCGTCCGGGGAGGACGAGCGCCGGCGGCTCTCGACCGTGCAAGGCGGCGAAGCGAAGCGAGCCGCCGAGATCGGGAACGAAAATGTCCGAGCCCGGCGCTCCGACGATCTGCTGCCGGTCCGGCGCCAAGAGTCCGCTCGCAACTCCGCTAAACGCGATCGCTCCTCCGCCGAACGCGAGGAGCACGACGGCCGCTCGCGCACGCCCCGCCGCCTTTACGGCGGCATGCCGCGCACGAACCGCGAGCAACGCGACGAGCGCGACGAGCGCGACGCTGTACCATCCTTGGTGCCAGATCGCGCGATTCGGAAGCAGGAGTTGCAGGAGCACGGCGGCCGCGACGGCGACGACCAGCGTAGCGACGTCTCTCACGCTCAGGAGTGCAGCCTTGCGAGCAGCGGCGCGACCGCAGCGCGCATTTGGTCGAAGGTCAACGCACCGTCGTACCCGCGCACGATCGTACCGGTCGAGTCGATGATGACCGTCGTAGGAAATCCGAGTGCGTCGTAGGCTCGTCCGAAATCTTGTTGGGCGTCGATCCAGATCGGAAAGTGCAGGCCGAGCGATTGCGCGAACGCGCGAGCGCGCTGCGCCGATTCGCCTTGATCGACGCCGATCACGACGAGTCCCCGGCTCGCGTCGGCTGCGTACAGGCGCTGCAGATCCGGCAGCTCCTCGCGGCAGGGCGGACACCACGTCGCCCAAAGGTTCATGAGCACGACTTTGGAGCGATACCGTGCGAGCGATGCGGGGCGTCCTTCGTCGTCGCGCAGCACGATCAGCGGAGCGCGCTGACCGGCAAGCCCTGCCGGACCCGCGACGCGCGACCCTCCGCGAAAGAGCGGTACGAGTACGAGCGTCGCGACGATTGCCGCGATCGCTGCGAGGATCCATGGCGCCGACCTGCGCACGGCGGAAGAGTCCAGGGGTAACTCCTTTTGCGGACGAAGGCGACGGCGTGCCCGCTCGCATACTCGACGGCAAGGCCGTAGCTGCCGAACTGCGCGCCGAACTTCTCTCGCGTATTCTTGCGCTGCGGGAGCGCGGAACTCATCCCAAGCTCGCAGTAGTCCTCGTGGGAGAGGACGAGGCGAGTGCCGCATACGTGCACACGCTCGAGCGAACCGGCGTGCGGCTCGGCATCGAGGTCCGGGCCGAGCGTCTGCCCTCGTCCGCGCAGACGGGGGACGTTCGCGAACGGCTCGCGGCACTCGACGTGGACGCCTCGGTGCACGGCGTCATGCTCCAGCAGCCGCTTCCGGAGCCTCTATCGATCCGCGCGATCGCCGATGCCATTCCGCGGAACAAGGACGTCGACGGAGCGAACCCCTCGAACCAGGGAAATCTCGCCTTCGGAAAGTGCGCGCTCTTCGTTCCGGCTACGCCCGCCGCCGTGATGCTCTTGCTGCAGCGCAGCCCCCATTGGCCGCTGCGCGGATACGCGGCCGTCATGATCGGGCGCTCCGTCGTCGTGGGCGCGCCAGTCGCACTGCTCATGCTCCTCGAAGACGCTACCGTCACCGTGCTGCACAAAGCATCGCGCAGCCTCCAACCCTACGTTCGCATGGCAGACGTCGTGGTCACGGCAACGGGCGTGCCGGGACTGCTGCGCGCCGAGGATATCGCGCCGGGAGCGACAGTGATCGACGTCGGCACGACGCTCCTGCACGGCAAGCTCGTCGGCGACGTAGATTTTGCCAGCGTGGCTCGAGTGGCCGGCGCGATCACCCCGGTGCCCGGGGGCGTGGGTCCCGTCACGAATGTGGCGCTCTTGCGCAATGTAGTCCTCGCCGCCGAGCGAATGACGCAGTCATGAACGACGTCACCGCGTATCTCGAAGCAGCGCATCCGCCGCCCGATCCCCTCCTCTTGGAGCTGGAACGCCACGGCCGAAAGGACGGCATCCCGATCGTGTCGCGCGAGACCGGACGGTTTTTGGCAACGCTGGTCCACGCGATGCAGGCCAACCGCATTCTGGAGATCGGCACCGCCTACGGCTACTCGACGCTCTGGATGGCACTCGCGCAGCCGCCCGTGGGGACCATTTGGACGATCGATGTCGACGTGGCGCGTACCGACGTCGCGCGCTCCTATTTCGAGCGCGCAGGGGAGGCGGAGTCGATCGTCGTGCTCAATCAGAACGCGCTCGAGGTTCTCGAAACCTTTCCGCATCGCAATCTCGACATCGTCTTCATCGACGCCGACAAGACCGAATACCGAGCATATCTGGATCTCGCGATTCCGCGCCTGAAGCGATCGGGGCTCGTGATCGTCGACAACTGCTTGTGGAGCGGCCGGGTCGCGCAGCCGGAACGCGCGGACGACACCTCCGAGACGCGCGCGCTGCGCGACTTCAACCGGTATTTCCTCGCGCATCCCGATCTCGCGGCAACCATCTTGCCCCTCGGCGACGGCACGGGAATCGGCGCGCGCGTGCGGTGATTCGCGAGACGTTCGCGCTCGGACCACTCGCCTGCAACTGCACGATTCTCGCTGACGAACGGACGCGTGATGCGATCGTCGTCGACGGCGGCGACGGCGTGGACGACGTCGTAGAGCGCCTGCGCACGCGCGGCTTTCGCGCGACGTTTCTCGTGTACACGCACGCGCACATCGACCACATCGGAGACGTCGGCCGTCTCCGCGACGCGACGGGCGCGCGTGCGTTGCTTCACCCGGCGGATCTGCCGCTGTACGAAACGCTGCCTTGGCAGGCGGGGCTCATCGGGTACGCGCGGGCCCCTGCGGTGGTGCCGCTCGACGGCGGCTTTGCCGATGGGGACGAGATCGGCTCGGGTGAGATTGCGTTGCGCGTACTGCACACGCCGGGTCACACGCCCGGCAGCGTCTCCTTCGTAACTCGCGACAGAGCGACGCTCTTCACGGGCGATACCCTCTTCGCCGGATCGATCGGGCGATGGGATCTCGGCGGAACCTCGATGGAAGACATCGTCGCGTCGATCGTAACCAAGCTCCTGCCCTTCGACGATGCGACGCGCGTCGTTCCGGGGCATGGGCCGATGACGTCGATCGGCATCGAGCGCCGCGATAATCCCTACCTCACGTGAGGCTATTTATCGGCATCACGATCGACGACCAGACGCGTATCGCCTGCGCGTCCGTCGCTACGAGGCTCGAGGGTTGCGGCGTGAACGCACGGTTCGTCGATCCTGAGAACTATCACATGACGCTCGTCTTTCTCGGCAGCGTATATTCCGGACGCCTCTGCGATATCGTGGCGGCAACGCGGGGCGTTGCGCAACGTCACGCACCTTTTTTACTCGCCTTCGATCGCATTGGAGCCTTTCCACACGAGCGCAAGCCGCGCGTGATCTTCGTCGGGTCTCGGGGCGCCGATAACGCGTATCGCGTGCTCTCGGCGCAGGTGCGCGAGGTCTGCGCGGCGTTAGGCTACGGCAGCGAGAATGACGCGGTTCCGCACGTAACCTTGGCGCGAGTTCCCGGGCGCGTGAAAACGACGCTTCCGATGCTCGAGATCGACCCATTTGAGGTCGCCGTCGACGCGTTGACGGTTTTCGACTCGGTGCCCCGCAACGGAAAGACCCGGTACGAGAAGCGAGCGGCTTTCCCGCTTACGCGCGCAGGTTGATCAGGAACTTCCCGTCGCTCGCGCTCGCCGCAGCGGCAGGCGCTGCAGGCTCGACGCGCGGCGATGCGGGCATAGCGGCGTAATCGGGAACGTCGCCGCGCGCGACTTTGGCGCGATAATCGGCAATTGCGAGTTTGAGCGCTTCGAGCGCGCGGCCGGGATAATCGCGCTTCTTCTCGGGATAGCCGCCGAGCGCGTCCACGATCTCTTGCTCGCCGATCGCTTCAGCCTCTTCCAGCGTCTTGCCGCGCGCAATTTCCGTGACCAAGCTGCAGGTCGCAGTACCGAAGCCACAGCCGGTCGTGAAGTACGTGATGTCCTCGACGACGGCGCCGGCGCCGACCTTGAGAAAAATGTTGTACATATCGCCGCATGAGTCGCTGAAGTACTCGCCGCTCGCCGTTGGATTCTCCATCGTACGAAATCCCGGGCGCTCTTCGACCAGACGCTGAAACTTTGCGAAATCCACGTTTATCCTCCAACCTGCGCTTTTATCTCGAACCGGCACTCCCTGCCCCCGGTTGCGAGCGACTCGGTCTGTTCCATCTTACCGCCGATCGTCTCGTCGATCATCTGATGAACGACGTGACACATCTCGGGGTGCTCTTTGGCAACAGCCGAGTACGGGCAGTTGTGCTCGTGGAGCGCGAAACCGCCATCGATAAGGCTGTACTCAGCCACCACGCCGTCGTGCCGCAGGAGATCGGCGAGCTGAGAGACGCGATCTTCGGCGCCCGCGGCGGTCACGGTACGCTTCGCGCGCGCGACGGCGCGCTCGGAGATCGAGTCGAAGATCTTACCGACTGCGGAGTCGCCGTATTGACGGCGTACCTCTCGAAGGACCGTCGAGAGCAGCCGGTCGTACCGTTGCGGGAAAAGCGCGTCCGCCTCGCTCGTCAGCGAGAACTCCAGCGTCGGCTTGGTCGGGCCGCGCCGTACCGGCCGTTCGAGCACGAGCCCGTCTCGCTCGAGAACGACCACCTGCTGGCGTATGGCGTTGGGCGACAGATCGAAGATGCGGGCGAGATCCGCGGCCGACGCCGAGCCCCGACGGCGCAGCTCGGCGACGATCCTCCCGCGCGTGGTCTTGAAGAAGCGCTCGCCCTGCATTTGGCCGTATCCTAGCATGGAGAAGGCAGATAGTAAAGTTTATCCTTGACTTTCTCAACGGGCCTTCGCTACGATACCTCAATGAGGGAAGAGCAGGGTCTGTCTGTCGTCGGACTGCGCGCTGAGGTCGAGGGTAATGAAATTCTCAAAGGCATCGATCTCACCGTCGAGCCGGGCCGCGTCCATGCCCTGATGGGCCCCAACGGCAGCGGCAAAACGACGCTCGCGCTCGCTCTTTCCGGGCATCCCCATTACCGGATTACGAGCGGGAGCGTAACGCTCGACGGCGAGGATCTGCTCGCACTCTCGCCGGACAAGCGCGCGAAAGCCGGGCTCTTTCTCTCGTTCCAATATCCCGCTGCCATCCCGGGAGTGAAGGTTGCAAACTTCCTCTACGCCGCTCGGCAAGCCGTTCGTCCCGGCGATCTCACGCCGGCAAAGTTTCGGGCGCTTCTCATGGAGCAGATGGAGGCACTCGGCATGGATGCGTCCTTCCTCGGACGATACTTGAACGACGGTTTCTCGGGCGGTGAGAAAAAGCGGCTGGAGATGCTGCAGATGGCGGTGCTCGCGCCGCGATACGCCGTTCTCGACGAAACCGACTCCGGCCTCGACGTCGACGCGCTCAAGCACATCGGCGAATCGATTGCGTCGCTGCGCGGCAAGAGCGACCCGACGGGCTTGCTCGTCATCACGCATTACCCGCGTATCCTCCGCTACGTGAAGCCCGACGTCGTCCACGTGATGCTCGACGGCCGCATCGTCAAGACGGGCGACGCGGAGCTGGCCAATTACATCGAGCGCGGCGGCTACGACGCCATTCGCGCGGAGACCGGCGCCGTTGCTTGAACGCACGGCCGCTCCGCCGGCCGAGCTCCTCGCACGCTTTGCCGACGACGTGTTCCCGGTGGAGGTGCGCTCGGCGGCATTGCAGCGCTTCGGGCATACGCACTCCGGACGCGAACGTCCTGGGCGCTACTGGCGCATCGATCTCGACGCCGTTTCGATCGACGATCTCGCGTTCGACCCGGCGTGCGGCGAGGTCACGGTCGTCTGTGACGACCCGCGGGTGCGCGTCGGCGAACGGCCGCAAACCCTCGGAATGACGGCGTCGGGGGCGTCGAAGTTCGGCGCACTTGCATCTGCCTTCGCGAACCGGTACGCCTTCGTCACCATTCCGCCGGACGCGGACGTCGAACGGCCGATCGTCATCACCTATCGCGCCGGTACCGCGCCGCTCTTTCCCTACACCTGCGTCCACGTCCGTCGCGGCGCTCGAGCGACGATCGTGCAGCGCATCGAAGGCGATGGCGGGGCGTTCGTTTGCGGCATCGTCGAAGTCGTGACGGAGGACGGAAGCGACCTTCGCGTGGCGACCCTCCAGGATCTGCCGCAGGACGCGCGCCTCTTTCTGACGATTGGTGCTTTGCCGGGCAGAGACTCCGCCTTTTCGTGCGCAACGGCCGATCTCGGCGCGGCGCTCGTCGTCGAAGAGATCGGCGTCGAGCTCCTGGCGATGGGAGCGCAAGCGCAGATCGCAAGCATCTTCTTTCCGCGTGGAAGCCAACACGTCGACCTGCGTTCGACCGTCGACCACCGCGTCGGCGGTGCCACCTCGCTGACGACCGTGAAGTCCGCTGCGACGGACCGCGGTCAAGGACGGTACGTCGGGAACATCCGCATCGCGGCGCGAGCGCAGAAGAGTGATGCGTCGCTGCGCGACGACGCACTGCTCTTGTCGCCGAGCGCGCACATCGATTCGGTGCCTGCTCTCGAGATCGCGGCTAACGACGTAAAAGCCTACCACGGAGCGACGGTCGGAGCGCTCGACGCAGAGATGCTCTTCTACATGATGACGCGCGGCATCGAGCGCGACGCGGCGGAACGCATGGTGACGCTCGGTTTCTTCGAGCCCGCGCTCGAGCGGTTTCCGGAGCAGCTGCGCGACGAGCTGCGCGGTCTGCTCGCGGCAAAGATCGCGTGAGCACGCTCCATCTTCCCGAACGCGGAACGCGACCGCGCCCAACGGCGCTCGGAATTCGGGCCGACTTTCCGATCTTCGATCGCCCGACCGTACGCGGTAAACGGCTCGTCTATCTCGATTCCGCAGCGACTTCTCAGAAGCCGAACTGCGTGATCGAAACGCTCGACACGTATTACCGGGAATACAACGCCAACATCCACCGCGGCGTGTACGAGATCGCCGCGCTCGCGACGGAGCGCTTCGAAGCGGCTCGTGCGAGCGTCGCACGCTTCGTCAACTGTGCTCCCACGGAGCTCGTGTGGACGAGAAACACCACCGAAGCGATCAACCTCGTCGCCTACGCCTGGGGCGACGCCAACCTTCGCGCCGGCGACGCGATACTGCTCACGGAGATGGAGCACCACTCGAATCTCGTTCCCTGGCAGCTCCTCGCGCGCCGCACCGGGGCGGTGCTGCGCTTCATTCCGGTCGACGACCGCGGACTGCTGGTCCTGGACGATCTCGACCGGCTGCTCGACGGATCCAAAGTGCTGTCGATCGCGCACGTGGGCAACACGCTTGGCACGATCTCACCGCTCGAGCAGATCGTTCCGCGGGCCCGCGCTGCCGGAGCGCTCATCGTCGTCGACGGCGCTCAGGCAGCGCCGCATCTGCCCGTCGACGTCGCCGCGCTCGGCTGTGACTTTTACGCGTTCAGCGCCCACAAAATGCTCGGACCCACGGGGATCGGAGGGCTCTACGGGCGCCGCGAGCTGCTCGAATCCATGCCGCCGTTTCTCTCCGGCGGCGACATGATTCGAACGGTTGAGTACGAGCGCGCGACGTTCGCCGATCCCCCCTGGAAGTTCGAAGCGGGAACGAGCAACATCGCCGACGCGATCGCCTTCGGCACGGCCATCGAGTATCTCACCAACGTCGGGCTCGACTGGGTGCGCGAGCACGAGAAGCAGATCACGCGCTACGCATTGGAGCGCCTTGCGGAGCTCGAGCCGCACGGCCTTGCCGTCTACGGCCCCAAAGACCCGGAGCGCACGGGCGGCGTCATCTCCTTCAATCTTGCCGACGTGCACGCGCACGACGTCGCATCGATCCTGGACACCGACGGCGTCTGCATCCGCGCCGGGCACCATTGCACCATGCCCCTCATGCACCGGATGGGCTGGGACGCAACCGCTCGAGCGTCCTTTTACCTGTATACGACGCAAGACGACGTCGACGCACTCGCCGCGGGCCTCGAGAAGGCGGCGCGCATCTTCAAGGTCTAAGGTTTAACGAACGACGTGGACGACTTCTACCGCGACTACATCCTCGATCACTATCGCAATCCGCGGAACTTCGGTCGCCTCGAGGCGCCGACGGCAACCGCCGAGGATCTCAATCCGCTCTGCGGTGATCGCATCCGCATGGACCTGCTCGTCGACGCGGGCGGTACCGTTCGCAACGTGCGCTTCTCCGGGAAGGGCTGCGCGATCAGCCAAGCCTCGGCCTCGATGTTGACCGAATCCGTGATCGGCAAGTCGCTGGAAGAGGTCGCGAAGCTCACGAAGGAAGCCGTCCTGGAGAACGTCGGCATCGGCATCAGCCCGACGCGCATGAAGTGCGCGATGCTCGGCTTGCGCGTGCTCAAGAGTGCCGCTATCGGCTCCCTCGCCTCGTGGCCCGACGAAGAGTAACCCCGACCGTCAGTGAGGCTTGACGTAGAAATGGTCGGTGATGACCATTCCCTGCGGTAATGCCGCAACGGTGCAGGTCACGCGGTAGCTCCCACCGCGCGCTCGCACGTCCGCCGTGACGAGATAGGTGCCGTCGCCGTTCGACATCGATTCAACGTCGGCCACGCGCGCGCCGCGCATGAAGGGCTCGTCGGGTGCACCTGAGGCGAGATACGACGCCGCTTGCGACGTGTTTCCGCGCGCAAGCGCGTAGAGATACGCCCGGACGACGGCCGCCGGGTCGTTCGTCTCCATGCCTCTGGCTTGTTGGACGCGCTGCGGAGGCTGCGTCCGCGGCGCTTGCGTTCGCACCGTCAGCGGGCGTGGCGGCGGCGTGCGCGGGGGCGGCGCGGGGCTCGCAGTGACCACCGCCGGCAGTGTCGTTGCGGGCGCCGGCGTCGGAGGCCGCGGCGCGAGATGCGCCGGCGTCAGCCGCGCCGTCGGCACCGCGTGCGGCATTACGGTCGGCATCGCTTCGGGTGTTGGCGCAGGCTTAGCTGTCGGTCGAGGGGTCAGCGATACGAGTGGCGCCGGCGAAGAATGCGCCCGCGGCGTGGGTCGAGGTGTACGATGACGCGGCAGAGGCGTTAGACTCGGCATTGCGCTCGGCCTCGGAACCGGCGTGACGAGTGACGGGCTCATCGCCTCCTGCGCTCCAGAGCCGCGACTCCCGAAAAAATGCGCGAGAAGACCGCCGAGCAGCAGGCCCGCGAAGACGACGATAATCACGAGCGGAATGACGGGTAGCCCTCCGCCTTCGTGCCGCTCCTCGTCGCCGCGGCGGCGGCGCGGCGTGTAGCGCATCTCCGTCGTTTTCTACGCTATCGCGGCAGGCAGCTCCTCGGGTAACGCAAAATCACGAAGCGTGATCCGCGTGAGGATTCCGCTCGATCTGCAAGCCGTTGCGCAGAGCGGAGCGGCGGTCTTCGCGCTCGCTACGCCGCTGCGCGTGCGCGAGCTGCTGGCGCTCGCCGTGCGTGAAGCGATCGGCGATCTCGCTCCGGCCGACAAGTTCTCGCGTAGCGTGGTACGGACGCTGGAAGGCCTCTATGCCGGCGACTTCACGCTCTCCATCGACGGCCGGACGTTTGCCGACCCCGATGCGGTCGTGGTGTGCGGGGGGACCGCCGACGTGCGGTTCTTCGTCAACGATTGGAGGCGCGTCCGGTCGCGGGTCCGGGGTCTCCCAGCTCGGTGAAGAGCGCGTTCGGCCAGGCGAAGTCCGCACGCGTGTAATGCTTGGGGTCGTTCGGATCGAACGACTCGTGCAGCACGTGATTGCCCGTATCTGAAGCGGCGAGATACCCCAGCACCCGCGCCTTTTCGACCGGATCGATGCTCGTCATGGCCTCGACGATGAGCGCGAGGGGCCATACGTATCCGCGCGGCGTGTGCGCGCTTCCGATGCCTTGCGCATCCTTTCCGGAGTAGAAGTACGGGTCGGAGGGGGAGAGCACGAAGCGTCGCGTCGCTTGATAGATTGGATCGCGCACGTCGAGGTAGCCGATGTACGGAGCCGAGAGCAGCGACGGCACGTTGGCGTCGTCCATGAGATTGGCGTGGCCCAAGCCGTCGACTTCGTACGCGTAGATGCGCCCGTAATGCGGGACGAAGACCACGCCGGAGCGCTCGATGGCGTCGTGCACCTGCACGCTGAGACCCCAGGCCTCCTCGGCGAGACGCTCGTTGTGATAACAACTGCGCTCGATCGAGCTCAACTGCTGGAGTTCGACGACGGCAAACATGTTCTGCGGAATGTTGTAGGGGTACTGAGCGGCGTCGTCAGAGGGGCGGAATCCGGTCCAAATCATGCCGGTATAGGAGAAGGGCATGCCGTCGTCGCCCCCCACGAGCGAGCCGTTGCGATAGTGCGAGCGGGTCGCGTGGTGCTGCTCCGTTCGCAGCACGCGCAAGACGAGCGCGAACGCCCGGCCCAGTTGCGGCGTGAAGATCGATCCGTCGTGATCCTCACGCCAGTACCGGTACGCGAGCTGGACGGGATAGAGCAAGGAATCGACTTCGAACTTGCGCTCCGCGACGCGATAGTCTTCGGTAAAGGCATTGGCATAGGGATCGATGAGGATGTAGCGAGCCTGGCGGGCGATGGCACCCTTGATCATCGAGCGGACTGCGGGCTTCGTCGCCGCGTCCGGGACGTAGGCAACGAGCACCGCGCTCGAATCGCGCAGCCACTCCATGTTGATGTCGCCGCTCGAGATATACGTCGTTCCATCGCGCTCGAGTATCGCATGGCGGCTGTACGCGGAATCGGCGGCATGGGAGTAGATGGCCGAGAGCGTCGCGACGTCGGACGCAGACGTGGCGGCGATGCAACCGAACGCGGCTACACACAAAAGGACGCTTTGGTAGCGCGCCGGCTGCAGCATTTCGTGTATGATGATACCATGTCGAGCCGAGCCGTCCTTGCAGCCGGGGCATTTGCCGCCCTGATTGCACATCCGTCAGGCTCCACTCTGCGCTACAGGATCGCCGGCGACGACCTCTACCGCGTCGGCACGGCAGCGACGACGCACATCGCCTATAGCGGGATGCAGGTGCTGGCAGTCGCTCGCGCCCGCGGCGTGACGCAGTTCACGGCGCAGGCCGATTGCACGCGCACGGATGCCGCCGGGAGCACGGTCGAGCACGCGCGGTTCGTGCAGGACGAACTTCCCGATGGGAGTTTCGAGGATCGCACGGACGAGGACCCCGATTTTCTGACGATATTGAACCAGCCGTTTGCCGTCCGCCTCGACGTAGCGACGGTTCGCGATCTGCGCGAGCTCCGCGCTCCCGTGCCGTTTGCGGCCGCGTCCCCGGTGGGCGGCGGCGACTTGCGCGGGACCTTGCGCCCGGGGGTGAACGGAATCCTCGGTGGCCGGCGCGTCGTCGGAGTCGAGTTTCGCGCGGACGGCTTCGTGAACGGCCCCCTGCCGGAGCAAAATGCGAGAATCAAGGGGCGCATCCACCTCGACGGGACCGCGTACTACGACACCGTCCAATCCATGCTGCTCGCTCTCGACGCCCGTCTGACGATCGACGGCATGCTGACCGGCACCCACCTCTTCGCGGTGCCGGTACGCATCGTCTACAGCCGCTCCATAAAAATAGTGTAGAGCGACCGTCCGGCAGCCCGGTCAGAACGCGGCGAGAAGCTGGAGCTCCAAAGGATGCAAGAATGGCGTCTCGCCGAGCTCCGTCAGCGGCGTGAAGGCCAAGTGATTCTGATGGCAGTCCACGAGCATCTCAATCCCTCGCCTCACCGACCCCGTCTCGTCGACGTACTTGGCGAGTTTCTTTCGAAAGTACGCTCGCGGATCGCGTAAAACGCGCGAATAGTACGGGTCGCTCGTCAGCCCCTCCGGGCGCAGCCCTTCCTGCGGAACCAGCCAAACGAACCAAGGGTCCTCGTGCGCGCGATAGCCGATAAGCACGAGCGGTATCGCCCGTGCCGAATCGAGGTCGGGCAAGAAACTGCACATGGTGTACGCGTCGAAGGAGATCTCTCCAACAAAAACGCCCGACTGCGGCTGCAGTTCGGGCGATGGGACGACCTCCGGCGGCATCCGGTGTTGCGTCATGGGAGGAGCTTCCCCGTGAGGCCGCGGGAACCTCCGGACTGGCGAGTGAAACTCGGCCATAGGAGCGGGCGGTTCGAGCTAGGGATGAGTGCTCTCGCACCGCTCCTTCAAGGAGCCTTCTTGTCAACTGCGGTTCGCCCCGCACGCCCTTCAGCCAAGCGGGAAAGCAAGAGCGTCGCGAGCGTCGAGAGCTTCGACCAGATCGTCGACGACTATCAGCGTAGGCTCTACGGCTTCGCACTGCGCATGACCGGTAATCGCGAGGACGCCGAAGAGATCGTCCAGGATGCGTTCGTGCGCGCCTATCGCGCGCTCGGCAAGATGCCTGCCGAGCAGCGACACGAGCTTCGCCTTCAGCCCTGGCTCTACACGATTACGCTGAACGTCACGCGCAATCGTCTTCGCAGCAAGCGACCGGCGAGCGTCGCTCTCGACGCGCTCGCTGATCCCGACGCCCTGCTGCGCAACACCGAGGAGCGCCGGCCGCAGCGACCGGAGACCATCGTGGAGCAGAACGCGGATGTCGCCCTCGTCGAACGCGCGCTGCTCCAACTTCCCATGCACCTTCGTGCGGCGGCGACGCTGCGATTCATCGAGGGGCGCAGTCACCCGGAGATCGCCGAAATTCTGCACCAACCCATCGGCACCGTGAAGTCGCACGTGCACCGAGCCGTGCGGATTCTGCGGCGCATTCTCGGGCCGCAGGTCGGCCGCTTTACCCCGCAAGGAGCACCAACCCATGCGATGTCGTGACCTCGAAGCGATGTGGGACGAGACCCGAGGCACCTGCACGCGCACGCTGAAGGCCGAGGTGACGACGCACCTTCACGCCTGCCCACAATGCCAGCGACTCTACGAGGAGTGCGAAGGCGTCGCCTACTGCCTTGCATGCCTCCCCGTTCCCGAGCCGTCGTGCGACCTCGCCCGAAGAGTTCTCGGGCACATTACGTCATTACGCCAGCGCATGCGCAGCGAGCCGCTGATGCTGACCTCGGCTCGCACGCCCGTCGGGCGGCTCTACGTCGGTTTCAGGGGACCGCGCATCGCGTACCTCGGATTCGACACCGGCGGAGGCTTCGAGGCAGTGCAGCAGCGCGTCGAGCAGCGCTTGCGCCGCCCAGTCTTGCGCGGACAGGCTCCGGCGTGGCTCCACGATACGCTCGACCGATTCTTTCGGACGTGGCGCGTCGACGAGCGCGTCGTCGACATCGGCGATCTCACGCCGTTCGAGCAGGCCGCGCTTCGCGCCGCAGCGAGCATCCCTCCCGGGGAGGTGCGCTCGTACGGCTGGGTCGCGACGCAGATCGGCAAGCCCAAAGCGGCGCGGGCCGTAGGACGGGTGATGGCACGCAATCCCCTTCCGCTCTTCTTCCCCTGCCACCGCGTCGTCGACTCCTCGGGGGCGCTGCACGACTACTACTATGGGCTCGAGATGAAGCAACGTCTTTTGGAACTCGAAGGGTATCGGCGCGCGCGTTAGCCAAAAATCCGCCGGAGTCAGATGAGCGACCCACGGATACGCGCAATCCCGGACGTCCACGGCCACGCGAAGGGGGAACATCGGCCATTGTTTGCCGAGGAGCGTCCCATCGCGTATTCGGCGCGGATGCTCTTCCTTTGGTTCTATCAAGCCTGCCGCCGCGGCTGGCCGCGCTTCCTGATGGTGAGCGATCACGTCAACTTCCTCACCTTCGAAGACCCCGGCGCGGTCAATACGGTGCGCCGCGCGCTCAAGCTCGCCGAAGCGGGAGATATCTACGGCTGTGCCGAGACGGCGGGCGTCGAGGTCGGCCACGCGCAGGTCGTCTCCGAAGGTCTGCGCCGCGGCATGCGCTTCTCCATCGGGGTCGAGATCGACACCGATCCTCGCTCGAGGCCCGACGCGCAAAACATCGTGGATGCCATGCGGCCCGACGGCCTCGTGCGCTCCGTCCATTTTCTCACGATCGATCACCCCGAGAAGGGCTCCGACTGGCCTTGGCCCTTCGACAATCCGGAGTTCGCCGAGTACTTCGAGGCCGTCGGCAAAGAACGAACGTGGGAGATGTACGTCACGAAGCTCGTGGACGAGATCGAAAAGCTGCCCGGCCAGATCGCCGGGCACATCTATGCGCCGGCGATCTTCGGACAATGGCCGGAGGCCAAGAAGCTCGAGGAGTACGAAAATCGCGTGTTGGCGGCATGCCTCGCCCGCGGCATGGCGATCGAGTTCAACACGCGCTTCCTCTATCGCGACCATCCCGAGGATCAGAAGCGGCGTTATCTCGACGCGTACCGTCGGTTGTTGCGCAAGGCGAAGGCGAAGGGCGTTCCGGTCGCGATCGGCTCCGACGCGCACAGCCCCAAGGACCAGGGGGGAGCGTTCGAAGCAGTGCTCAAGCTGCTCGATGACTGCGGCATCAACGAGCTGGTCTTCCCCGTGAACGGACGGCTCGCGCGCGTCGCGCTTCGCGCCACGCGGGAGCACATCGAGAAGGCACGACAGCGGCGCCCCGAGCGGCCGCATGCGCCGGGAAGCAGCATCACGGGGTTCGGCCGAGCCGAGCTGGGCCTCCCGGAAGAGACGGAGAGCGCTCGCGCCCTTCGCCTCGGCGGCGCTCGCGCCGCTCGCACCGCCGGCCCGAAGCGCAAAGTGCCGCTGTCCGCCAGAACGGCCTCCCCTAAGGGAAGCAGCGCTCGCCGGAGCGTTGAATCGGCGGCCTCGTCGTCGAAGGCACGCGCGGTAAAGGCCTCCAAGCCGGGCAAGAAGCCCGTGGCAAAGAAAAGCGTCGCGAAGAAGCCCGCCAAGAAGGCCGTTGCGAAGGCCGTTGTCAAGAAGCGCGTTCCGATAAAGAAGACGAAAACCGTCGCCAGGGCCTCGCGCGCCGCGACGGCGAGAAAGACGCCGAAACGGAAAGTGGCCGCGAAACGCACGGCGAAGCCGAAGAAGCTCGCGAAGAAGAAGACGAACAAGAAGGCGGCCAAGCGCCGCCGCTGACACCACGCTCGAAGGGGGAGCCATCGATGGCGGAGATCTCACGCCTGCGTAACGTTGCATTCGTCGGTCCTCACCACGCGGGCAAGACTACGCTCGTCGAAGCGATCCTCGCACACTGCGGCGCCATTGGGCGCCGCGGTTCCATTTCCGACGGTACGACCGTCACCGATTTCGAGCCCGAAGACGTCGCTCACGCGCAGAGTACGACGGTCGGCTTCGCACACTGTGCGGCAGACGGCATCGACCTCACCATCGTCGATACGCCGGGCTTCATCGATTTTTTCGAAGAGACGCGCATGGCGCTCACCGGCGTCGATGCCGCCGTCATTGTGGTCGAGGCGGACCCCTCACGCGTCGTGCAGACCCGCATGCTCGTCGACGCCGTCGAGCAGCTGCGGCTCCCGCACCTCTTCGTCGTCGACAAGATGGACCGGCCGGGCGCGAACTTCGCGGGCACGCTCGCCGCACTGCAGGACGCGTACGGCCGCCACGTGATCGCGGAGCAATGGCCGATCGGCGCAGCGGAGTCCTTCACCGGTTTCGTCGATCTCGCGGAGATGAAGGCGTATGCATCGGCTGACGGCGCAGAGCGCGAGGTGGAGATTCCGCAGGGCGTGCAGCAGCAGGTCGGGCAGGCGCGTACCGCACTCCTCGAGGCTATGGCCGATTTCGACGATACCCTCATGGAAGAGCTGCTCGAAGGAAAGGAACCTCCGCTCGACGAGGTCGAGCGCGACTTGTGCAACGAGTGCTCGCACGATCAGATCATTCCGGTCCTCGTCGCTGCAGGCGCGACGGGCGCCGGCGTCGGCGCGCTCGTGCGCGCGATGGAACGCTGGTTTCCCTCACCGGCGGATCGGCCGCATATCGACGCCGAGGGACGCCCGCTTCCGCCGGATCCGTCGGCACCATTCGTCGCACGCGTCCTCAAGACGTCGATCCACCCGCAATCGGGCAAGATATCCGTCGTGCGCGTGCTCGCCGGAACCGTGACGTCCGACGCGACCCTCACCGATATCAGCAAAGGCGGCGAGCGCGTGCGTTCCGGCGGCCTTTACCGCTTACAAGGCAAGAAACAAGAGCCCATGGGCGATGCCGGGCCGGGCGCGATCGTCGCCATCGCGCGTCTTGAATCCGTCGCCACCGGTGACACGATCACCGCGAACGGCCACAAGGTTCTTCTGCCGCGGATCACGCACGGTGCGCCCGTCTTCGCCGTTGCGATCAGGCCGAGGGAGAGAATCGACGAGGCAAAGATCTCGCAGATGCTCGCCCGCATCGTGGACGAGGACCCGTCGCTCTCGCTCGGGCGAGCCGACGTCACCAACGAGTTGTTGCTTCAAGGCTCTGGGGAACAGCATGTGAACATCGCTGTCGAGCGGCTTGCGCGCAAGTACAAGGTCGAGGTCGAGGTGGCGCCCCCGTCGATCCCGTATCAAGAGACGATCACGGCATCGACCGAGATCCACTCGCGGTACAAGCATCAAACGGGTGGGCACGGCCAGTTCGGCGACGTATGGCTGCGCTTCGAGCCGCGGGAACGCGGCTCGGGCGTGACGTTCGAGGAGAAGATCGTGGGAGGGGTCGTGCCGCGCCAGTTCATTCCCGCGGTCGAAAAGGGCGTGCGCGAAGCGCTCGCACGTGGGCCTGGCGGTTATCCCGTCAGCGATCTGCACGTGACGTTGTTCGACGGACAGTACCACGACGTCGACTCGAGCGAGCAGTCGTTCAAGACGGCAGCAGGCATGGGCGTCCGGGAGGCGCTGCCGAAGTGCCGGCCTGTCGTGCTCGAGCCGATCGTTCGCGTTACGGTGATCGTGCCGACGCCATACACGTCGACGGTCATTCAGCAGCTGACCGGCAAGCGCGGGCAGATTCTCGGCATGACGCCCTCGGCGCGCTCGGGATTCGACGAGATCGAAGCCGACGTTCCGCAGGTCGAGATGCCGCGGTACATCACCGAGTTGCGCACGGGGACGCAAGGCTTGGGAACGTTCCGTTGGCGTCACGAGCGCTACGATCCGATTCCCGGAAACCGCGTCGGCGGAAAGGCGGCGGTATGAGACGCGCGGTCGCCTTCGTCGCGCTGAGTCTCCTTCTCGCGAGTTGCACCCGCAGCATTGGAAACGTCCAGGGCGGCCGGCACGCATGGACGGTGCCGGGCGACTTACGCATCGCCATCCAAGGGGACTTGAAGAATCTCAATCCTTTGCTCGCTTCGAACACGACCGACGTCTTCGTCGCGCGATTGATGTTCGAGCCGCTCGTCTCGGCCGACGCTCGCGGCAACCCGGTTCCGATGCTCGCCGCCCAGGTACCGACGCTAGAGAACGGCGGCGTCAGCCGCGACGGCCTCGCGATCACTTACCACCTGCGCCGGGATGCCTACTGGACCGACGGCGTGCCGGTCACGGCGCGCGACGTCAAGTGGTCGTGGCAAGCGATCATGAACCCGAACAACAACGTCGTTTCGCGGCACGGCTACGACGAGATCCGCACGATCGACACGCCCGACCCCTACACGGTCGTGGTGCATCTCAAAGAGAAGTTCTCGCCGTTCGTCAATACGTTCTTTGCTGAGAGCGATCAGCCGTACCCGATTGCACCGGCTCACGTGCTGGACAAGTATCCCAACATCAACCAGGTTCCGTTCAACAGCGAGCCGACCGTGAGCGACGGCCCGTTTCGCTTCGGCGAATGGTCGCACGGCGACCATATCACGCTGCTTCGCAACGACCGGTTCTTCATGGGGCGGCCCGGATTGCAGCGCGTCGAGCTGAAGATCGTTCCCGACGAGAACACGTCGGTGAACATGCTGCGCACGCACGCGATCGACTGGATCTATCAGGCCTCCATCGAGACCTATCCGCAGACGAGTCAAATCCCGGATACGCACATCGTGTGGATGAACATCAACGGATACGAGGACATCCAGCTCAACGACGCGCGGCCGTACCTGCGCGATGTGCGCGTCCGGCAAGCGATTGCGTATGCGCTCGACAAGGGAGAGTTGATTCGTACGCTCACGTACGGCCAGCAAAAGGAGGCTACAGAGGACCTCCCCGACTGGATGTGGGCATTCGATCCCAACGTCCGGTCGTATCCGCATGACCTCGCGCGCGCGCGCGCTCTGCTCGAGGCGGCGGGGTGGGCGCCGGGGCCCGACGGCATCATGCGCAAGAATGGGCAGCCGCTCGTGCTCGTCGAGGTAACGAACCCCTCGAACGTCACGCGAAGCAAAGAGTCGGTGATCGTGCAGGCGCAGCTTCGCCAGGCCGGGATCGAAGTGCAGGTCAAGGACTTTCCCGGCGACGTGCTCTTCGCTCCGGCAGGCGAGGGCGGGATCCTTCAGCTCGGACACTTCGACCTCAGCCTCGCCGGATGGTTCTCCGGCATCGACCCCGATGACAGCTCGCAGTACATGTGCAAGAACGTTCCGCCCGGAGGATACAACTACTCACGGTATTGCAGCGCCGCAATGGACGCGGCCGAGAACGACGCGCTCACGCACTTCGATCACGCGACGCGCAAGGCGGCGTACGCGCGCACGCAACAGCTGCTTCACGACGACGTGCCGGAGATCTTCGTCTACTGGTATCGCTTTCAGCAGCCGATCAGCGACGACTTCAAAGGCTTCGACCCCAATCCGGTGGAGGAAGCCTGGAACGCATGGCAATGGAGCATTTAGGATCGCCCAATCAGCCCGTGGGTCCGCTCCCCGAGCTCGTCTGGCTTCGTAAGGTCATCTTCGACCGCGCGCTGACGCGCGGCGACTACGTTCTTGCGGGGGGCGTGCGAAGCGACTACTACATCGACAAGTTTCAGCTCTTCAGCGATCCGCAGGTGTTGCGGCGCATCGCTCGCCTCTTCACGCCGCTCATCGCCGAGACGAATCCCGATCTCGTCGGTGGAACCGAGCTCGGCGGGGCGATCGTCGCGACGGCGGTATCGCAGCTCTCCGGGCTTCCGATGATCGTCGTGCGCAAGAAGCCCAAGGGGTACGGCGCCTTTCCTGGCGAGTACGTCGAGGGCCCGTACCATCGCGGGGAGCACGTCTTGCTTCTCGAGGACATCGTGAGCAACGGCGGCGAGCTGCTCGCCGCAAAGGCGCGCCTTGAGGAGTTGGGGCTGCAGGTCACGCCGTGCGCCGTCATCAGCCGGGGCCTCGCGCCCGTGCGCGCGCTGATCCAGTTCTCACTACCGCGCGGCAAAGGACAGGCCGAGAACTAAGCTCCTCTTGTCATCGCAGGCTGCGCTGCCTTATCGGCGCCGTCGACGACGCCAGAACCGAGTTCGTTCCCGACGTCGCCTTCATACTTGACGCTCGTTGGAATGGGCTACCTCGCGAGGAGCGTCTGGTCTTCGAAGACCTCGATAATCTGGAATAGCGGCGTCCAAGGTTCCAGGAGTAGTCTTGTTACTCTTGCGATAGGTACGCCAGCACTTCCTCGGCGTGACCGTCGGCGGTCACCTTCGGCCACACTTTGACGATCGTACCCTTCGCGTCGATCAAGAACGTCGAGCGCGCAATGCCCATGTACGTCTTGCCGTAGTTGCTCTTCTCGACGATGACGCCGAACGCATCGCAGAGCTTCGACTCGACGTCCGAGAGCAGCTCGAACGGGAGCGCATATTTTTTCTTGAACTTTTGATGCGAGGCAACGCTATCGCGACTGACGCCGACGATCCGAACCTTCTTTCGCTTGAAGCGCGCAAGCAGATCGCGAAACTGCGACGCTTCATTCGTGCAGCCCGGCGTATCGTCTTTCGGATAGAAATAGAGCAGCAGCGAGCCGCCGAGGAGATCCTTGGTCGCGACGCGCTTCCCCGCGTCGTCCTCGACGGTGACGTTCGGCATGGTATCGCCTTGCGTAAGCATCGTCGGGCGTTTCGCGGTATACTCGCACCGATGCCTGCCCATCCGCTTGCCGGGGAACTCATCGAGGCGCTGTGCTGCCGCGGCGGCGGACGCGTCCTGGACTTCGGCAGCGGCATCGGGCGGAATACTGCGGCCTTGAGGGATGCCGGATTCGACGTCCTCTCGATCGATGACGCCGCCGCCGTGGGAACGGACGCGCTTGCCGCGATCGACATCGGCGGTGCGCCGTTCGACGGGGCGCTTTCGACGCACGCGTTGCTACACGGAACCCCGCATAGCGTCAGGAAGCGCGTCGGCGCGCTCGCGTGCGTTCTCTCCGGTGGAGCGTACTTCTTTGCGACGTTTGCCTCGACGCGTGACGCGCGCTACGGCGGCGGCGAAGAGGTGGCTGAGGCAACGTTCGCACCGCTCGACGGCGACGAACGCGGGGTAGCGCACGTCTACTTCGACGAGTTGCGGCTCCGGGCAATCGTCGAACCGCATTTTCGCGTTACCTCGCTCGACGAGCGCGCCGCCGATGCGATTGCCGGAACCTGGGCGCATTCGGCGTCGCCGTTGCGTGGCGCCGTGCATTGGATCCTGTACGCCGTTCGAGGGAGCTGCGAAGGACCTTAGTAGCGTGGAATCGACGGATCGACGCGCGCGGAATAGGCGTCGATTCCGCCCACGACGGTGCAGGCATCAGCAAAGCCGTTGCTTGCCAAGAATCGGGCCGCGAACTCGCTACGAGCCCCGGTATGGCAGATGAGCGCGATCGGCACGTTGCCGTCGAGCTCACCGAGCCGCGCGGCAAGCTCGTGGAGCGGGACGTTCACGGCGTCCGGCAGTGCGGCGAGCTTCAACTCGTTCGGATGCCGAACGTCGACGAGCACGAACGCTTTCTCGCCGGCGCGCCATTTCGCAAGCTCTTCGACGGAGATCTCTTTTACCGGCTGCACGCTGGCTACGCCTCCTCGACGGCGATGAGGTTTTCCATCGGGCTCGATGCGCTCGCGTAGAGACGCTTGGCCATTCTCCCCGCCAGGTAGGCCATTCGCCCCGCCTCGACCGCACGACGCATCGCATGCGCCATGAGCACCGGGTTACGGGCAGCGGCGATGCCCGTGTTCATGAGCAGCGCATCGACGCCCAGCTCCATCGCGATTGCAGCATCGGAGGCGGTCCCGACGCCGGCGTCGACGATGACGGGAACCTTCGCGCGCTCCTTGATGATACGAATCGAGTACGGATTGCAAACGCCAAGGCCGCTTCCGATCGGCGCGGCAAGCGGCATGACGGCCGCGCAGCCGATCTCTTCGAGCTGCCGGCATACGATCGGGTCGTCGCCGACATACGGGAGCACGGTAAACCCGTCGGCGACGAGGCGCTCCGCCGCCTCGAGCGTCGCGCGCGGATCGGGGTGCAGCGTCTGCGCGTCGCCGATGACCTCGAGCTTGACGAGGTCGGTCTGCAAAAGCTCGCGCGCAAGCTGCGCCGTGAGGACGGCGTCCCGCGCGGTATAGCATCCGGCGGTGTTCGGAAGAATCGTCAAGCGCGAGCGGTCGATGTAATCGAGGAGCGTCTTGCCGCTCGGGTCGTCGAGAGCAATACGCCTGATCGCAACGGTCACCATTTGTGCGCCGCTCGCCGCGTGCGCGGCTTGCATAACCTCGAGGGAGGGATACTTTCCCGTGCCGACGATCAGCCGCGACGCGAACTCAAGCGTACCGATTCTCAGAACATCATTCATGATTCTTCGGACTCTTTCTCCCTCAGCCGCCCGCCACCGCTTGGATGACCTCGATGCGATCGCCGTGTGCGATGCGGTACTCGCCGAAGGTCGAGCGCCGGACCACCGCATCGTTGCAGGCGACCGCAATCCCGGTCTGCGCCGTACCCAGCAATACAAGCAGCTGCGCGATCGTGAGGCCCTCGCGCAGCTCGCGCGACTCTCCGTTGACCGTGACCGTCATCACATGCCCGTGTAGACGGGCCCCCCTCCGCCTTCCGGAGGTACCCACGTGATGATCTGGTACGGATCGGCGATGTCGCACGTCTTACAGTGGACGCAGTTCGTGAAGTTGATCTGCAAGCGGCCCTCGACCGAGCCGTCGCGTTTCTCGAAGAGCGGTTCGTAGACCGCTGCCGGACAGAAATAGCGGCACGGATTACCGTACTCCACCGTGCACCGATCGCGGCAAATATTCGTGTCCGAGACGTGCAGGTGGCATGGCTGGTTCTCGTCGTGCATCGTGCCGGAGTTGTAGACGTCGGTGAGCTTGTCGAACGTCAGCACGCCGTCTATGGTTGCGCGCGGCGATTCCGGCGGCTCGTAGCCGCGCTTCTCCATCACTGCAAAGCCGGGTTTAGCGTGAAGCCGCTCGAAGAAGCCGAACCCGCGCCCGCCTGAGATCGTCGAGAGCCCCGCGTTGAGCATGCCGAAGAGAAGGCCGCGCTCGAAGCCCTGATGGAAGTTGCGTGCACGGCGCAGTTCCCCGTACGCCCACGACCCTTCGAACCGCCGCTGATATCCCGCGAGCGTCGCCTCATCGAATCGGCCGGCCTGCAGGGCCTCCCACGCGGTCTCACCGGCGAGCATGCCGGACTTCATCGCCAAGTGAATGCCTTTGAGGCGCATGCCGTTGAGGAATCCGCCCGAGTCGCCGACGATCATCAACCCGCCGGCGTAGAGCCGCGGCATTGCGAAGAGGCCGCCTTCCGGAATCGCTTTGGCTCCGTAACGCAGCAGCTTTGCGCCGCGCAATAGCGCGGCAATCGAAGGATGCTGCTTCAAGCGCTGGAGCTCGTTGTGCGGATCGCTCGTCGGATCGCGCGCGTCGAGCCCGGTAACCATGCCGATGTCGAGAATGTCTCCGGTCATTCCGTAGATAAACGCTCCGCCGAACGTTTGCGCGGGCAATGGATAGCCCAGCGTATGGGTCACGCTGCCGGCTTGCACCGATCCCGGTGGGCACTGCCAGAGCTCCTTCACGCCGAGTGCGTACACCGCCGGCTCGCGTCCGGCATCTAGGCCCAAACGCGCGACGGCCTGTTTGGTCAGCGTGCCCAGCGGACCTTCGCCGAGAACGACGATCTTTGCTACCAGATCGGCACCGGGCTCGTAGTTGGACTTGGGATTGCCGTCGCGATCGAGCCCTTTGTCGCCGGTGCGAACGCCGGCGACGCGGCTTCCGTCCCACAGCAACTCTTGACCGGGAAACGCGGGAAAGATCTGCACGCCCGCTTCCTCTGCACGATCGGCGAGCCATCGTACGATCTTCTGCAACGACGCAACGTACTTGCCTTTGTTGTTGAGCGGCGGCGGCGTGAACGGTGCCTTGAACGTGCCGCTGTGCGTAAGATACCAGAGCTCGTCGCGCGTCACGGGCGACTCGACGGGAACGCCGTGTTCGAGCCAATTGGTGTCGAGCTCTTCGAACGCGCGCGGATCGAGCACCGCGCCGGAGATCGCATGGTTCCAGGCCTCGGCGGCCTTCTCGATGACGAGAATCTCGAGCGTGCGGCTCGCGCTCTTCGCGCGTTCCGCGAGCACGATCGCACCGGCAAGGCTCGCCGGACCGGCACCGACAAAGAGAACGTCGACTTCGAGGCGCTCGCGCTCCGCCATGCGGGGTTTCTTCGAGGAGATGCTCGGCGTTACTCCTCGCGGTAGGTTCCGCGGAATGTCGCACGGTATCCCCGCTTGCATGAAGATCCAGGTCGGCGTCATGGGCTCCTCGGGCGGAAGCATTTCTGCAGAACACCTCGCCGCGGCGCGTCGTCTGGGCAGGCGCATCGCCGAACGCGATTGCACGATCGTTACCGGCGCGTGCCCGGGATTACCGCACGCAGCGGTGCTCGGCACCCACGAGGCAGGCGGCGCGAGCCTGGGTGTCTCGCCCGCCCTCACGCGTGAAGAGCACGTCGACGTCTACCACTCGCCGATTCAGCCGTACACTTCCATCGTCTTTACCGGCTCCGGACTCATGGGGCGCGAGACGCACAACATCCACAGCTCCGACTTCGTGCTCTTTCTCGGAGGTCGCAGCGGAACGCTCGGCGAGTTCTGCATCGCGTACGACGAAGGAAAGCTGATCGGCGTCCTCGCTCACTCCGGCGGCATCTCCGATCACGTCGATGACGTGCGCAAAATCGTCAAGAAAGAGACCGGCGCGATCATCGTGGAGGACGCCGACCCGGCGTCGCTCGTCGACCGCTGCCTGGATCTCTACCTGCGTAACGCACTTCCGAGCTCGCTCGCCCTTACCGCGGCGCGTGGCTGAGCTCACCTTCGTCGGCGCGGCCGGCACGGTCACCGGCAGCAAGCATCTTCTCACGGTTGGTGGCAGGCGGTTCTTCGTCGACTGCGGCCTCTTTCAAGGGACGCACCAGATCGCGGCGCTCAACGACGCACCTCTGCCGGTCGAGCCGGACGACGTCGAGGCCGTCGTCGTCACCCACGGCCACCTCGATCACATCGGCTACCTTCCCAAACTCGTGCATGATGGCTTCGCCGGCCCGATCTACTGCACGCCGCCGACGCAAGCCCTCATGCAGATCGTGCTCGACGACGCAGCGCACTTGCAGCAAGAGATGTTGCAGCGCGGTCTGGAACACGAGCACCCAAGCGTGCCGCCGGCGTACTACGACGAGCGGGACGTCGCTCGCACGATGCGCCTGGTGCGAGCCGTTCCGCTCGGAACGCAGTTCGACGCCGTTTCCGGCGTGCGCGCGACATACCACAACGCGGCGCACGTCATCGGCTCCGCCTTCGTCGCCTTCGAGCTCGAGGGCAAGCGCATCGTCTTCTCCGGCGATCTGGGACGGTACGGGCGCACCTTGCTCTACGATCCCGATCCGATCGGACGCGCCGATACGATCGTCTGCGAATCGACGTACGGTGACCGCACGCACCCCGTAGACGCTCTCGACGCGCTCCAAGCGGCGCTGCTCGACGGCATCGCCCGCGGAGGCACCATCGTGATGCCGGCGTTCGCCGTGGAACGCACGCAGGACATGCTCTTGGCCGTTGCCGCCATCCAGGCGAGGGAGCCGAAAATCGCGGCGCTGCCCGTGCATCTCGACAGCCCGATGGCGGAGAAGGTCGACACGCTCTTCGAAAGCTTCCCCGACGCGCACAAGCCGATACCTCACGGCACGCCTGAAACGCCGTTCGGCGTACGCAACTTCTCCCTTGCCGTAACGACCGAGCAGTCGAAGGCGCTCAACCGTCTCGAGGGACCCCAGCTCATCGTTTCGGCGAGCGGCATGGCATCGGGCGGACGCGTCCTCCATCACCTCCACAACCATGTCGCCCAAGCCGATTCTACGGTGATCTTCGTCGGCTATCAAAGCCGCGGCACGCTCGGGTCGTTGCTGACGCACGGCGTGAAGGCGCTGCGCCTCTACGGTGACACGCTGCCGGTGCGTGCGAAAATCGTGGACTTGGCGGGCTTCAGCGGCCATGCGGATCGCACCGACTTCGGGCGCTGGTTCTCGACCTGCACGAGCAAGCCCCATTTGTACGCCGTGCATGGCGAGCCCGAGTCCGCAATGGCGCTGGCGGCGTTCTCGACGACGCAGTTCGGATGGCCGGCCGAAGCCGGGCAACGCGGAACCACGGTACCATTGTGAGCCCGGCGGCGCGCAGCTTCGCGAGCGACAACACCGCTCCGGTCGCTCCCGAGATCCTCGACGCGATCCGCCACGCAAATGGGGGCGATGCGATCGGTTACGGCCACGACGCATGGACGGCGTCGGCGATTCGCCGCTTTCGCGAACACTTCGGCGAGACGACGGACGTGTATTTCACGTTCAACGGCACCGGCGCCAACGTCGTCGCACTCAGCTGCCTCGTACGACCGTGGGAGGCCGTGCTCTGCCCGGCGAGCGCGCATCTCCAGACCGACGAGTGCGGCGCGTTCGAGCGCTTCGCCGGCTCGAAGGTAATCCCGGTCGTGACGAACGACGGCAAGCTGAGCCCGGCGGACCTCGAGCCGCACCTGCATCCCGGGCACGACGAGCATCATCCGCAGCCGCGAGTCGTCTCCATTTCGCAGTCGACGGAGTACGGAGGCCTCTACGAACCCGGCGAGATTCGCGAGCTCTGCGACTACGCGCACGAGCGAGGCCTGCTCGTGCACGTGGACGGCGCACGGATCGCGAATGCTGCCGCAGCATTGCACGCCACCCCGCGTGCGATCACTGCCGATCTCGGCGTCGACGCGCTCACCTTCGGCGGCACGAAGAACGGTTTGATGTTCGGCGAGGCGATCTGTTTCTTCACGCCCGAGCTTACGGCCGGCGCCGTGCCTTTCGCCCGCAAACAAGGGATGCAGCTGGCCTCGAAGATGCGCTTCGTGGCCGCGCAGTTCGACGCCCTGCTCTCTGACGATCTCTGGCTGCGCTACGCCTCGCACGCCAATGCGATGACGGCGCGGCTTCACGAGCGCGTCCTGGCCATCCCCGCAATCCGCGTCACGAGACCCGTTTGCTGCAATGCCATCTTCGCAACGATGGACCGCGCCGCGATTGCCCGCGCGCAGGGCGAGTTCTTCTTCTACACGTTCGACGAAGCGCTGCCGGAGGTGCGCTGGATGACGCACTGGGCGACGCAGCCCGAGGACGTCGAAGCATTCGCGGACGCTCTCGAGGCCGCCCTCACCTGAGCCGAGCTAAGGGACGATCGCGTATCGCCGTACGCCGGAGTCCGTCACTGCATTGCTATTCCAGTCATCATACGAAAGCCGGCGTCGAGAGCTCGCTCGTCGATGTCGTACCGTGCGCTGTGCTGCGGCTCGTTCCCCATTCCGGCTCCGCGCGCGCCGACGAGAAAGTACGCGCCGGGACGCTCGGCTTGCATGTACGCCATGTCCTCGGCCCACATGACGACCTCGTGCGGTTCGACGATGTTCTCCGCCCCGACGCTCCCGCTCGCGATCGCGCGCACGACGTCGTTCTCGCGCGGGTCGTTGACGACGGCGGGATAGCCCCATTCGTACTCGAGGCGGTACTCCATCCGCATCGCGCTACAGAGCCCTTGCAGCATGCGCTCGATCCGCTCGGGCATCGAGCGGCGCACGACTTCGTCGAGCGTTCGTACCGTGCCGGTCAGCTCGGCACGATCCGGAATCACGTTGTGCGTCGTCCCCGCAACGACTCTCCCGATCGTCACGACCACGGGCTCCTTCGGAGGCACTTCGCGGCTCACGAGCGTCTGCAGCATCGTGATGAACTGCGCGGCGCCGACGATCGGATCGACCGAGAGCTGCGGCATCGCGCCGTGCCCGCCGTGCCCTTCTAGGATAATGGAAATCTGATCCGAGGCAGCAAAGAACGGGCCGTCGCGGATTCCGACTTTTCCGACGTCGAGGCCGGTATAGAGGTGCAGCGCGAAGACGCGGTCCACGTGCGGATTCTCGAGGGCGCCGTCGGCGATCATCAGCCGGTTGCCACCGTAGCCTTCTTCGCCCGGCTGAAAACAGAAGACGACCGTCCCGGCTACGTCTTGACGGCGCGCAGCGAGCGCGCGCGCCGACGCCAGCAGAATCGCCATGTGCCCGTCGTGCCCGCAGGCGTGCATCACGCCGTCGTGCTGCGAGCGATACTCCGCCGTGCCGAGCTCCGTTATCGGAAGAGCATCCATGTCGGCGCGAAGCAGCGTCGTCGGACCGCGACGTCCGCCGCGCAGCGTCGCCAATATTCCCGTTTTACCGATGCGCGTTCGAATTTCGTCGAAATCGCACTGCCGAAGTTCGCGCTCGATGAAAGCCGCGGTCTCGTGCTCTTCGAGCGAGAGCTCCGGATGCGCGTGAAAATGCCGCCGGTAGCGGATCAGCTCAGGGTTCAAGCAGCCGAACCGCTACGCGCGCGCCGCTACTTCTGTTGAAACGGCATCAGGAGGAGACTCACCACCGGCATGCAGAGGAACTTCGCCGGTGAGTACGTCTCCGTCTTTGCGTCGTCGAGCGCCTCCGTGTCCGTTACGGCGTTTCCGCTGGACTGCACGAGCTGCGTGTAGACGGGCTTGCCGTTGGAGTCGAGGTAGATCGCGACGAGCGCCGAGGTGCCGCCGCGGCCGCTGGAGTAGCTCGCCATTTCATCCTGCGCCGACCAGTCGCTCCGCGGCTGCAGCGCCATTCGCGACGGCGCGTAGGCTGCGCCGCACGCGAGCGAAGGAAGTGGCTGGAGCAGCGTCGCTGCGACCATCGCGTAACGCCGCGGCATCGTCGGAACCGTCGAGCTGGCGATGATGTGCAGCGATGGCACGGCACTGTTCGGACGCGGCGTCGCACCCCAGGGATAGACTTGATTGACGAAGCTGGGACACGAGACGAGCGCCGCGCCGTCCACTGCATACGAATCCACGTATGCGTACTGGACGCCGACCGACCGGTCGAAGGTCACGAGAACCGGATCGCTCATGCGATCGCCGGCGCGCGCTTGTTCGTGCAGCGGCACGCCGGCAATCGTCGCCTGATATGCCGAGTCGTTCGTGATGAAGGTCACGAGCGCGGTCACCCGCGAGCCGGATGCCGCGTACAAAACCACGCGTAACGCGCGTTCGGAGGAGGCGGTCTTCGGAGCCGGCGCGTTCGTCGCGGCGTCCCACGGGACGTACGACCCGTCAGCGCCGCAGAAGATGTTGCTCGCCGCTGCAGGCGTGGGCTGCACGGCGAAGGCGAGCGGTCCGCACAGAGCTGCGACGCTCGCCGCAAAAAGGATGCTTCGAATGGGACGCTTCATGATGTAGCCTCGATTTCGACGGATTCCTGGTGCGGCCTCGCGCGCATGCCTTGGTCCGGGCACGGCACGCCGCCCTTTTGAAGCGTTCCGCGCCGCCCGAGGCGAACCTCGGACCCCGTGGCAGTAAAGACGACGGCCGCGCTGGATCGCCGCGGACTGGGCGACGAGCAGTTGCGGCAGATCTTCCAAAACATGCTCCTCCAGCGCCAGCTCGATAACCGCGGCTTCCAGCTCAACCGGCAAGGGAAGGTGCCGTTCGCGCTCGGCAGCGAGGGGCATGAAGCGCTCCAGGCCGGCGCGGCGATGGCGTTCCGGCGCGGCTACGACCTGCTCGCGCCCTACTATCGTGATCTCGGCCTCTGCCTCGGCGTCGGTTTGCCGGCATACGAGATCATGCTCTCGATCTTCGCTCGCGCCGCAGATCACAACGGCGGACGCCAGTTTCCCAACCACTACTGCTCGAAGAGCGTCGGGATTCTCTCGTTCTCCTCGATCCTCGCCGCGCACATCCCTCACGCAGTCGGTGCCGCATATGCGATGAAGTACCGCGGCGAGGGCGGGCGCGCGGTTCTCTGCACGTGCGGCGACGGTACGACGAGCGAGGGTGAGTGGCACGAGTCGATCAACTTTGCGGCGATTCACGCACTTCCGATCGTCTTTCTCGTCGAGAACAACATGTGGGCGATCTCGACACCGCTCGAAAAGCAGATGGCGCAACCAGAAATTTGGAAGCGCGCCGCGGGATACGGCATTCCTGGCAAACGATTCGACGGATTCGATCCAATCGAAACCTACGCGTGCGTGAACGAGGCACTCGAGCGCGCCCGCTCGGGCGGCGGCCCGACGCTGCTCGAAGGCATGTGCTATCGTTTTCTCGCCCACTCGACCGACGATAACGACATGACGTATCGGACGAAGGACGAGGTCGCGCGACATCGGAAAGACGATCCCGTTCCACGATTCGAAGCGCGGCTGGTCGAGGCCGGCATCGTCACGGACGCGGAGGCGGCCGCAATGAAGAAGGACGTGTTGCAGGAGACGAACGACGCCACCGATCGCGCCGAGGCGATGCCGTTTCCGCAGGCACGCGATCTCTACGAGAACGTCTACGAAGGAGCGTGGCAGCCATGGCAGTGACGACCTCGCAGACGTCCGCGTCGTCGCAGACGATGAACAACGTCGAAGCGGTGCGCGCGACGCTGTACGAGGCCTTGAAGAACGACGACCGCGTGATTATCCTCGGCGAGGACGTCGGCGCACGCGGGAACGTCTTTCTCATCACGAAGGACTTCATCGACGAGTTCGGCCCGCAGCGCGTCATCGACACGCCCATTGCCGAGGCGTCGATCGTCGGCATCGCCGTCGGAATGGCGATGGAAGGCTTGCGTCCAATTGCCGAGATCCAGTTCGCTGACTTCATCTATCCGTCGTTCAATCAGATCGTCGGCGAGGCGGCGAAGACGCGCTACCGCAGCAACGGCGAGTACACGTGCCCGCTCGTCATACGCGCGCCATACGGCGGCGGCGTGCGCGGAGCGCTCTCGCACTCCGTCTGCGTCGAAGCGCTCTTCTACCACGTTCCGGGGTTGAAGATCGTCGCTCCGGCGTTCCCCGCCGACGTGAAAGGGCTGCTCAACGCCGCAATCGACGATCCGGATCCGGTGCTCTTCTTCGAGCACAAAAAGACCTATCGCCTGATCAAGGGTGAGGTACCCAACGGCCACTACTCGATTCCCATCGGCAAAGCCAACGTCGTACACGAGGGCTCGCAGCTCACCGTCGTCTCGTACGGATTGTACGTGCACTGGGCGCTCGAAGCGGCGCAGACGCTCGAACGGGACGGGATCTCCGTCGAGGTGATCGATCTGCGTTCGATTCGCCCGATGGATCGCGGTGCGATTCTTGCGAGCGTCGAGAAGACGCGCAAGCTGCTCATCGTACATGAGGACAACAAGTTCGGCGGCATCGGAGCCGAGATCAGCGCGATGGTCGCCGAAGAGGCGCTCTTCCATCTCGACGCGCCGATCCGGCGGCTGTGCGGACCCGACGTTCCCGCGATGGGGTACGCGGAGACCCTCGAGCACGAGTTCATGTCGTCCCCGGCAAAGATCGCCGACGCGATGCGCGAACTGGTGGCCTTCTGATGCCGACCACGGTAACGATGCCGCAGCTGGGCGAGACGGTAACGGAGGGCACCGTAGCGCAATGGCTCAAGCAGCCGGGTGAGAGCGTCGAGAAGTACGAGCCGTTCGTCGAAGTTTCGACGGATAAAGTCAACGCGGAGGTTCCCTCGCCGGTCAGCGGCGTCTTGCGCGAGCTTCTCGTAAAGGAAGGCGAGACCGTCGCCACCGGAACGGCGATCGCCATCATCGACGACGCCGGCGCTTTGGCACAGGCGACCAAGGCTGAGGCGAATCGCATGGCCTCCGACGAGCCGGTTCCCGGCATGACGGCGCCCCCGGCACCGCGTTCGAACGGCCAGACGATACGCGCGCCCGCACCCGCCGGTGGCGCACTCGAATCGGCGCTGCGCGGCGTCTCGCCGGCGGTGCGCAAGCTCGCCCGCGAGCACAGCGTGGACGTTCGCGCGATCTCGGGAACGGGCAACGGCGGTCGCGTGACCGCGCAAGACGTCCTCGCAGCAGCAGCGACCGGACCGGCGACGCTCGCCGCGCCGGCGGCAGCCACGCAGGCGCCGCCCGGCACGTCGACCTACGCGCAGCCGATTCCCGGCACGACGATTCCGCTCAATCAGGCGCGCCGCATCATCGCGCAGCGGATGGTCGAGAGTAAACACACCGCGCCGCACGCGTGGTCGGCCGTCGAAGTCGACGTCACGAACCTCTGGAGATGGCGCGAGCGCGAGAAGGCGCGCTTCGAGCGCGAAACCAGCTACAAGCTGACGCTCTTACCCTTCTTCATTCGTGCGGTCGTGCAATCGCTGCAGGCCTTTCCGCTCGTGAACGCCCGCTTTGCGCCCGACGGCATCCAAGTGCTCAAGGACGTCAACGTCGGCATCGCGATCGGCCTGCCGTCGAATCTCGTCGTGCCCGTGGTGAAAAACGCAGACCGCTTGACGATCAAGGCGCTCGGCATCGCCGCCGGAGAGCTCATCGATCGAGCGCGCAAGAACAAGCTCGGCGTCGACGATCTCGCAGGCGGAACTTTCACGGTGAACAACAACGGCGCAAACGGCTCAATCCTCTCCGCGCCGATCATCAACGGCGGCCAAGCCGGAATCGTGACGATGGAAGCGGTCGTGAAACGCCCCGTCGTGGTCGACGCAGACGCAATCGCGATCCGGCAGATGATGAACTGCTGTCTCTCGATCGACCATCGCGTGCTCGACGGCTACACGGCGAGCGGATTCCTCGCCGACCTCAAGAAGCGCCTCGAGTCCATGGGCCCAGACGGCGCGATCTAGGAAAGCGCCAGCGCCACTCCGTCCCCTCATGCAGATTCGCAAGCACTTCCGCTTCGAGGCGGCACATTCGCTACCGAATCACCCAGGAAAGTGCGCGAGGATGCACGGCCACTCGTACCGCCTCGACGTCGCAATCTCGGGCCCACTCCACCGGGACGGTCCGGCGCGCGGCATGGTCGAGGACTTCGACGCCCTCGAAGCGCTCGTGACGGCAGAAGTACTCGACGCGCTCGACCACCGCACGCTCAACGAGGTCATCGAGAATCCGACTGCGGAAGAGATCGCGCTGTGGATTTGGCGACGTCTCGAGCCGAAGCTGCCGTCGCTCGACGAGCTCGTCCTCTGGGAGACGCCGAACGCCTGCGCCGTCCTCAAGCGCGGCGATCCGTCGACGGTGCCGGGATGACGCCGGCGGTGATTCAGGTCTCCGAAATCTTCCGCAGCATCCAAGGTGAAGGAACGTGGACGGGAATGCCCGCCGTCTTCGTGCGCCTCGCCGGCTGCAATCTTTCATGCAATTTCTGCGACACGGATTACGCGCTCAAGCGGATGATGACCGTGCCGCAGATCGTTGACGCCGTGCGAGCCGCCGGCGCACAATGCCCCATGGTGGTGCTCACCGGCGGAGAGCCGCTCGCGCAATCGGCGTCCGCGGCGCTCATCGACGCCCTACGCGAAGACGGGCGACGCGTCCACGTCGAATCGAACGGTACGATCTACGCCACCCTTCCCGACGACGTGTGGCTCTGCGTCTCGCCGAAGGAATGCGTCGATCCGAAGATGGCGGCGCGCGCCAACGAAGCGAAGCTCATCGTGGACGAGCGCGTTCCGGAAGAGCATCTCCCGCTCTTTACGGCGCTGCCGACCATCCTGCTCCAGCCGGAGGGCAACAAACCCGCCAACGTCGCGCTCGCGCTCGATTACCTGAGCGCGCATCCCGAGCGCTTCCGCCTCTCGCTGCAAACGCACAAGTTCATCGGCGTGCCGTGATTCTCGTCGTCAGCGCGACGCGCCAGGAAACGGCTTTCCTCGAGCCGAGAGCGGGCGTCGAGGTGCTGGTGACCGGAATCGGTCTCGTGGAGGCCGCCGCGCAGCTCTCGCGCGCGCTCGCGCAAGACCGTTACGATCTCGTCGTCAGCGCCGGCATCGCCGGAGCGTATGACGAAGAGCTTGCGATCGGCGACGGTGTGGTCGTGGCGGAGGAGAGCCTCGAGCTCGATCTCGAGACGGGGCACGCCCTCCCGCTCCCGGCCGGCATGACCGTCCACGACCGCGCCGCATCGGATCTCGTTCTGGTCGACCGGCTCGTCGAGCTGGGCTTTCGCAGCGTTCGGGGCGCAACGGTCTCGCGCGTCACCGCGACCGATGAAACGGCGGCGCGTCTGCGCGCAAGCGGCGCGCGCATCGAGTCCATGGAGGGATTCGGCGTCCTGCGCGCTGCGGAGATCGCCGGCGTTGCGGCCGTCGAACTGCGCGGGATCTCGAACTACGCGCGCGAGCGCTCACGCTCGCGATGGGACTTCTCGGCCGGAACGCGAGGTCTCGCCAACATTACGGAGGCGTTCCTCGCGCTCGAGGACCTACCAGCGTGAACGAGTCGTACACGCTCGCATACTCGCCGTGCCCCAACGATACGTATATTTTCGCCGCGCTCACCCACGGGTTGCTCGCGCAGGCGCCACGCGTTCGCGTCGCATTGGCGGACGTCGAGGCGCTCAATGACGCCGCGGAGCGCGGCACCTACGAGCTCACCAAAGTCAGCTACGGCGCGATTCCGCATCTCGCGCAACGGTATCGCATCCTTCGTTCGGGAGGCGCGCTCGGACGCGGATGCGGGCCTCTCGTCGTCACGCGTCCTGGAGCGGCTGCAGCACTCCAGGAGCTGGACGGTCTGCGCGTCGCCATTCCCGGCGCCCGCACGACCGCGAATCTGCTGCTCGCGCTTGCTCTGCACGACGTAAAGGCGAGCGTCGTGCGGCTCGAGATGCGATTCGACGAGATCGTCGCAGCAGTCGTGCGCGGCGAGGCCGACGCCGGCCTCATCATTCACGAGTCGCGCTTCACGTACGGACAGAGCGGCTTAGCGTCGCTGCTCGATCTGGGCGACTGGTGGGAATCGCAGACGGGCCTACCGATTCCGCTCGGCGCGATTCTCGTACGGAGCGACCTCGGCGCCAGCGCCGGCGCACGCCTCGATGCGGCCATCCGTGCAAGCCTTGCGTACGCGCGCGAGAACCAAGCCGCCGTCATGCCCTACGTTCGCGAACATGCCTTCGAGATGAATGACGACGTCATGCGCAAGCACATCGCACTCTACGTCAACGAGTACACCGACGACGTCGGCGAGCTGGGGATCGCGGCCGCGCGCGAGCTCTTCGACCGCGCCCGTGCGGCGGGGCTGCTCGCGGGCGCGGCGGAACCGCGCTTCGTTTGAGCGAAGCACGGAGCATGCGAAGACGCGAGTTTCTCGGCTCGGTTGCTGCTGCCGGTCTTACGGCTGCCGGAGGCGCACGCGCGCTCTCACAGGCGCCCGTTGCGCTCGGCGGCGACGTGTTGCTGCGCGATCATGTACGCGAGCTTGCGGGGCGCGGCATCGGCATCATTACGAATCAAACGGGCGTTACGGCACAGGGCGTTTCCATCGTCGACGCGGTGCGCCGCAGCGGCGTGCGCGTGCACGCACTCTTCGCGCCCGAGCACGGCTTGCGCGGCGACCGTCCCGCCGGCGCATTCGTCGAGTCCTACGTGGATGCCGTCACCGGGCTTCCCGTGTACAGCCTCTACGGGCCGGATCGCCATCCCTCTGCGGCGATGCTCGCCGGCATCGACGTTTTGCTCTTCGACATTCAAGACGTCGGAGCGCGCGCGTACACGTTCGTCTCCACGATGGCGTACGCGATGCAGAGCGCTGCGGCACATGGCATCGAGTTTTGGGTTCTCGATCGACCCAATCCGGTCGGCGGCGCCATGGTCGAAGGACCGGTGCTCGACCCGAAGTTCTCCTCCTTCATCGGGCTCTATCCGATCGCAATGCGTCACGGCATGACCATCGGAGAGCTCGCGCGAATGTTCAACCGACACTTCGGTATCGGTGCCAAGCTGCGCGTGATTCCGATGCAGGGCTGGCAGCGCTCGATGATTTGGCCGCAAACGGGCTTGCGGTGGATCCGCACGTCGCCGAACATCCCGACGTGGCAGACGACGTTCGTCTACCTGTGCACGGGGCTGATCGACAGTGCCGGGCTCAACAACGGCGTCGGCACGCCCGATCCGTTTTTCTTCGCCGGCGCGCGCAACCTCGACGCTCGCGGCTTTACCGAACGCCTGTCGGCAACCGGTGCGCCAGGGGTCGTCTTCGACGCGGCGACGTGGTCGCCGATCAAAGGAGCAAATATGGGCCGCTCCTTTTCCGGCGCGCGTCTGCGGCTCTCCGAACCGTCACAGTTCGCACCCGTCCGCACGTCGGTCGAGGTCGCGGTCACGGCGCGCGACATGCGAGCGAGCGCGATCGACGTTCACAGCGTGCGCGAGGTGGACATCGATTGGGGAACCGATGCCTTCCGCAAGCAGCTCCTGGATGGTAGCAGCGCGAACGAGATCGTTGCCTCTTGGCAGCAAGGCGTTGCCGATTTTCTGCCGCTGCGCCAGAGATTCTTGCTCTACACGTGAGCGCGCGCCTCGAGGATCGGCTGCGCGAAGCACTGGGAGCCGCGAACGTCAAGACGGCCCCCGAAGACCTGTCGGTCTACTCGTTCGACGCATACAGCGAAGGCAAGCTCCCCGCAGCCGTCGTCATTCCCTCCGACACGCGGCAGGTCAGCGCCGTCGTGAAGATCGCGCGCGAGTTCGAAGAGCCGGTCATCGCGCGCGGCGCCGGCACCGGCCTGTGCGGCGGCGCGGTCTCGATCGACGGCGGCGGAATCATCGTCTCCTTTGCCCGCATGCACGAGCTGCTCGAACTCGACGTCGCAAACCGGCGGGCGCGCGTCCAGCCCGGCCTCGTCAATCTCCAGCTCTCGCAGCAGGTTGCCGGCGCGAAGCTCTTCTATGCGCCCGATCCGGCCTCGCAGCGCAGCTCGACGATCGGCGGCAACATCGCGACGAACGCCGGCGGACCGCATTGTCTCTCGTACGGAACGACGGTGAATCACGTTTTGGGCCTCGAGATCGTCGACGAGCGCGGTGAGGTCTTCACGACCGACGTGGACGATGCGGGATACGACGTGACGGCGGTGCTCGTCGGCAGCGAAGGAACGCTCGGGATCGTGACCTCCGCCTGGGTTCGGCTGCTGCGCCTGCCCGAGGCGACGCGCGTCTGGCTTGCGGCGTTTTCCGACATCGAGAGCGCCTCGGAGACCGTCTCCTCGATCATCGGCGCCGGGATCGTTCCGACGGCGCTCGAGATGATGGATAGCGTGATCGTGAACGCCGTAGAACAGGCGTTCCATGCCGGGTATCCAACCGATGCCGCCGCCGTGCTCTTGATCGAGAACGCCGGCTTCGAAGACGCGATGGACGGATGCGAAGCCGCGATTCACGCGATCGCGATGCAGCACGGCGCGCTCTCGTGGCGCGCCGCGCGAACGCAGGCCGAACGCGACGCGCTGTGGGCGGGGCGCAAAGGTGCGGTCGGCGCGATCGGCCGCATCGCGCCGAACTACTACACGCAAGACGTGACCGTGCCGCGCAGCGCGCTGCCGAAAGCGCTGCACGCCGTCGAGGCTGCGGCGCGCGAGCACAATCTCGTCGTCGGGAACGTCTTTCACGCCGGCGACGGCAACCTTCATCCGCTGCTCGTCTACGACAAGCGCGACCGCCGGCAGGTCGCTGCCGTGCTCGCTACCGGCGACGCGATCCTGCGAGCCGCAATCGACCTCGGGGGAACGATCAGCGGCGAGCACGGCGTCGGATACGAAAAGCGCGAGGCGATGACGCGCGTCTACGGCACCGCGGACCTCGCCGCGATGGCGCGCGTACGCGACGTTTTCGATCCGCAGCGCATACTGAACCCGGAGAAGATTTTTCCCGCCGGCTCGCGCTGCATCGAGCTCGGCACGCCGGCATGACGCCGGGGGCCGCCGAACGCGCCCTCCCGCAAAGCGTGGAAGAGCTGTGCGCATTGCTCTCGCGCTGCGACGGCGACGGCACGCGCGTCGCGATCTGCGGCGGCGAGACGCTGCGCGGCATGGGGTTTCCCCCCATGGGCAGCGAGTTCGTCGTGCAAACGACGGCGCTCAAACGCATCGTCGCCTACAACCCGGCGGACCTCACCATCGCCGTGCAAGGCGGCACCACGCTGAAGACGCTGGCGGCACGGCTGAAGCGCGACGGACAGTTCTTGCCCCTCGACGCTCCGAAGCCTGGCCGCGCGACCGTCGGCGGGACGCTCGCCGCCGGATGGCTCGGACCGAGGCGCCATCGCTACGGCCGGCCGCGCGATCTGCTCATCGGCTCGACGATCGTGCTTGCCGACGGTACGATCGCGCGCGCGGGCGGCATGGTGGTGAAGAACGTCGCCGGTTACGACATGAGCCGTCTCTACGTCGGATCGTTCGGTACGCTCGGCGTGCTCGTGCAGGCGAACTTCAAGACCCTTCCGATGCCGGGTGCGGCGCGCGCATTCTTGGCGCCGCTTCCCGAAGGGACGCGTTCCCGAGCGCTCGCACAGCTACGCGCACTTGCGATCGAGCCGTCCGCGGCGCTCTGGATCGAGGGGTTCGAGAAAGAGATCTCCGGCGCGGCCGGCGCCGAAGGGCGGATCTTCGTCCTGCTCGAGAACGGCGAAGAGCTGCTCGAGCGCGCGACGCGCGACTTGCGCTCCGCACTCGGCCGCGCGGGCGTGCCGGAGACGCAGATCGTCGACGCCCGCGCGCGCGACGTGTTCGACGCCGTCCTCGATGCGTTCGTGTCGACGGTTGCGGACCGCTCGATCACCTATCGCATCCCGGCCATGCCCGATCGTCTCGATGCGTGCGCGACCGAAGCGCGCGACATCGTGCGCCGCTTCGCATTGGACGCTAACGTGATCGCCGACGTCATGAACGGCGACGTCATCGTCCGCGCGAGCCGCAACGACACGCGCGACCTCTCACTCAAGCTGCAGGTGCTCGACGACGCGCTGCATCAAGTCGAGCCACGTGCGCGCGTCATCGCCGGCGAGCACCCCGTACGGGCGGCGCTGCGCGTATGGGGCGCCGACCCGCCGGCTATCGCGCGCATGCGAGCGCTCAAAGCCGCCTTCGACCCGCACGCCACGCTGAACCCCGGCCGCTTCATCTCGGGAATTTAGGATATGGGGCAAGAGCGGCCCACGCAGATGCACCGGGTCTAAGACCCGGCCCGCGCCGCGCGGCCTGCGACGACGATGCGCAAGGCATCGGCGGGAACGTAGAGCCATACGTAGCCTGGGCCTTCGAAGCGGCGGGCTATGGCACAACCGTAGGTTTGCGCATCGGAGATTTGCGCTTCGTCATAGTCCGCAACCGCGTCACGAAAGCTCCAATGCGGAGGGCCGACGACGTAGTCGCTTCCGGAGGCGACAAATGCAGCACGCGACGCGATCTGAAAGGCAAAGATCAGGGCATACGTCCCATCCTTTGACGGCACCTTGACGGTCACGGCGGAATCGTAGGTGCCGATGCCGCGCGATACCGTAGGCGCGACGGTGAACCACACGGTCTCGCGCTTACCCCATGTCGGGGTTGCTATCAGCGGGGCCGTTGAGACCGCAGGACTGCGGTTGACGGTACGCAATCGTATGCTTCCTCGAAGAATCGCTCCCGGGCGCGCGGCGACGCTCTTATTGTGCTGGGATATCGAGGCAAACGCGCCGTTTCCTGAGAGCAGCGCAACCGTTCCGCCGGTGTTGTTGACGATGCCGATCCGTCCGCGCTGCGCGCAGCCGTTCGCGGAGCGCACGCGCGGCGTTAGGAGACGAAGTTGGGGAAGTTGCACCGGCGGGGACCGTCCGAAATCGTAAGCGATAACCCTTCCGTTTCCGCCGCTGCCGCTCGGGTAGCAACCGGTGCGATTTCCCCGTCCGCCGCGAACGTAGTACGCGCCTGGAACCAGCGCATCGCCGTAGGCGAGCACGACGATGCCGCCACCGCCGCCCGCCGATCCATGGATCGGCCCGCAACCCGACGTGTCGCAGGCATCTTGCCCTCGGGCAACGATGCGCCCTGCGATAATGCGCTGCGCCTGAATGTAGATGCCCCGCGCGCCGGGCGTTCCGGTGTATCTGGACGCCAGATCCCCTCCGCCGGCAGCTCCACTAAGATACCGCTTCATTCCGACGAGATACCAGCTCTCAAGCAGACTCGCCGTAAGAAGGGGCGCAGGTGGCGAGCCGCCGTCGGCCGGCGCAAGCGATCCCGGTCCGCCCGGCACGCGCGTTGCATCGCCGTCCTGCCCGCCACTGCCTGTGCAACTCGCCCCGCCGCCGCCGCCGGAGCCGCCGTAGGACTGCGGATACTCGCGGTATCGCGTGTATCCGGTTACAATCGTGCCGCGATTGTCGATGGTGCCGGAGCAGAGAATGCTGTGACCATCCGTAGCGAGGGTTACGTTCGCGTCGATCGTGAGATTGCTGCAGAGCAGGCCGTGCGCGAGAGTCATCGGATGGCGTAACGTGCTCTCCCCACGCAGATCCTCGAAAACGAGCGTCCTGTCTGCGGGCATCACAACGGGGTTGCGCGGTCTAATCATCGAAAGCACGGCAGCCGCTGCGATCACGACGATCGCGCTCGCGGTAGCGAGCGCGATCCACCGCATGGGCGCGCGGCGCTCCGGCGCAGAACCCTCCAACAGCTCGTTCGGATCGGAGATGTCCAGCGCTTGCGCGATCAGCCTCCAGGTGCGCACGGTGACGGGTTTTCCGTTCTCCGCATCCCAGATGACGCGAGGCCCCACCCCGGTTCGTTTGAGATCGACGCGTGCCGTCTGCTCTGCAAGCTCGGCCTGCGAAGAGAACCCGCGCTGTTCGCGCAGGTGACGCACCTTTGTTTTGTCGAGAACGATTCTGACGCTCAACGCTCGCTCCCGTGGATCCGCTGGATTGGTTTCTATGAGCCGGGCTCCGCCCCTTGAAACCCTACAGGAAGGCGACCGTTTGTGAAGCACGATAAGCCGTGACATGCTGCTGCCCCGCGCACGCGATATGAGGCATCTGCCCGTGAAGTGGCGCACGAGTCGTGGCCTGCGCTCCGGGGCAGGTCGTGGGCGAGTAATATATACTATTCGGTATAATCGGCCCATGAGAAGCCGGGGAATCGGGAAGGCTAAACGGGGGGCTCGCCGCCCTTGAGCGAGGGCAAGCAGGCCCCGTCGATTCGGTTGCGCCGGGCCGACCCATAGCGGTGCTGCAAGACGTTCGATGGGCCGTCGGGCGCGTTGCGACGAGCCGTACGCGCCTCGCGATGCTCGCCGGCGGCGGCTTCTCCGGAGCGTATGACGTGGCGGAGTTCCTGCTGAGCGTCGTCCCAAAAGCCGCGCGAGCGCTCGCGGAGATCCGCGCGCTGGCCGACGTCATTCCCGACGATCGCTTACGCATTCAGGCCTTGAGCTCGATCGACGCAAAAGCGTACCACGTCGCGGGAGGCTGCATCCTCGCAACGTTCTTGACGCCGTCGGCAGCCGATCGCTACGTCGAGATCGTCGCGCCGCTCGAAACGATCTACGACTACCTCGATAACCTGTGCGACCGTCATCCCGACGTCGGCATCGCAGCGTATCCGATCCTGCACCGCGCGATCGCCGATGCACTCCATCCCGACGCGGTCGCCGGCGGCTATTACGATCTCGGGCCTTCGGGTGACGACGGCGATTATCTCGTGACGCTCGTCCGCCGCGTTCAGCGCGGGCTTGCGCGCCTAGCCGGTCACGAGCAGTTGCTGCCGCTCTTTCGCGAGGCCGCGAGCCTCTACGCCGACATGCAGACCTTCGTGCATTTCCCTCCGGCCGAGCGCGAAGAGGCGTGCCGGCTCTGGTACGAGCGGCATGCCGAGCGCTACGGCGAGCTCGAATGGTTCGAGTTCGCATGCGCGGCGGGCTCGCAGCTTCACGTCTACGCGCCGCTGTTCATGCTCTTCGACACGCGCTACGGCTCCATTGCCGATGCGTACCATGCGTATTTCCCTGCGGTGAGCGCGCTGCACGTGCTGCTCGACTCGTTCATCGATCAAGAGGAAGACCGCGAGCACGACGATGTGAACTTCGTCGCGCTCTACGGAGGGAGCGAGCGCTTCTTCGAGCGCGTGGCATACCTCGCACGTCGAGCCGTCCGCGCCTTCTCGCGCCTTCCCGAGCCCCGGCGTCACCGCTTCGTGCTACGTACCATGTCGCTCTTCTATCTGACGCACCCGAAGGTCTACGCACAGCGGCTCGACGAACCGGCGCTGGAGTTGTTGAAGATCATCGATACGGCACTCGACGAGGGATCACGATGAGCCGGCGCATCGCCGTCGCCGTCCTATTGCTCTTCACGACGCAGACGCTGCCCGCGCGACCGGCCTCGCAGAGCCCGCAAGACGTCTTGCTCGCCACGCCGACCGCCGCCGGCGCGCTCGAGAGCTCGCGCCGCATCGATCGCGAGATGCATTACGCGGGCACGCCGGGAGACGAGCGGCTGGCGCAATGGATGGCCGGCCGTCTACGCGCCTACGGATTTCGCACGACGATCGAATCCTTCGCCGCGCTCGTTCCACAGCCGCGCCTGCTCGCACTCGTCATCATGACGCGTCATCCGGTCGCCCTTAATCTCCGCGAGTCCGGCGTCCCTGGCGACCGCGAAGGCACGCGGCCAGACGCAGGCATTCCGTTCAATGCGGGGAGCGCTTCGGGAACGGTTACTGCTGCGTTGGTCGACGCCGGGCAGGGGCGCGAAACGGATTATGCGGCGCTCGCAGCCGCAAATGTGCGCGTGCGCGGCAAGATCGTGCTCGTGCAATACGGTGCCGAGTTTCGCGGGTTGCTCGCGCTGCGCGCGCAGCAGCACGGCGCGGCCGCCATCATCTTTCACAACGGTCCCCATTCTCCGAGCGGCGTGGTCCAGCGTGGCAGCCTTGGCAACGCAATCAAAATCCCCGTCCTTCCGGTGAGCGCTGCGGTGGCACGCCGCCTGCTCGGCGCGAACGCCAGGATCCGCGTGACGGTACGCGAGATTTTGGTACGCCGGCGGCTCTGGAATACGATCGGGGTTCTCGCCGGAAGATCGAGCAAGGAGGTCGTGTTGGGGGGGCATCGCGACGCGTGGGTGTATGGCGTCACCGACAACGGGGACGGCATCTCCACGCTGCTCGAAACGGCAAAGGCGCTCGGCGCGCTCGCGCGTACCGGGTGGAAGCCAAGGAGATCGATCGTGATCGCCGGTTGGGACGGCGAAGAGCTGGGCGAGCTCGGCTCGATCGCATACGAGCGCGCGCACGCCGATCGCCTGCGCGCGCAGTGCGTCGCGTACGTCAACATGGACGAGGGCGAGAGCGGCCAGATATTCGGCGCCTCGGCCGCGGCAGCGTTGGCGCAGTTCGTCACGAGCGCGACCGCACGCATTATGGACCCCGCGCAGCGTACACGCTCGCTTCTCGCGCGTTGGCAGGCTCAATCGGACGGCGCGCAAGTAGGCGCTCCGGGCGGCGGCTCCGACTTCGAAGCCTTCCTCTACGATACGGGTATTCCGACGATCGATTCGGGGTTCGGCGGGCCATTCGGCGTCTACCACTCCGCGTTCGACGATCTCCATTACGCGCGGACTCAAGCCGACCCCGGATTCGTGAACCACCGTGCGATGGCGCAACTGCTCGCGGTGATGGCCTACCGGCTCGCAGACGAGCCGCTGCGCGCACTCTACCGCCTCTCGCCGTACGCAAGGGCGTTGCGCCAGGACGTCGCAACGATCGTGCCGTCAGCGCATGCCGGCGACGTCGCGCCGTTCGCCGCCGCGGTAGCGCGCTTCGCCTCCCGGGCACAAGCGGCCGACGGTCATGTCAGCGACGGTATCCTTCTCGATGCGGTGCACCGCTTGAATCTCATCTGCTACGGGCGTAACGGCTATGCCGCCGTACCGTTACCGGAGCTGAGTGCTGCTGTAGCCACCGGAGATACGAGCACGATTCGAGAGGCTGCCGTTCGGGCGGCAGCCGCACTCGATGCGATCACCGCGGAGCTGTCCGTCTAGCATGCGCGTCGCACTGCTCGGCGGCAGCGGGTTCATCGGCGACGCGCTCGCGGCAGCTCTGCGAGCGCGCGGCGATGACGTGACGGTTCTGTCGCTGCGCGACCCCGAGCATGCTGCGGACGGCGCGACCGATTGCGAGGCGATCGTGAATCTTGCCGGCGAGCCGATCGCTCAGCGCTGGACGGCTGCGGTAAAGCAGCGTCTTCACGACAGCCGCACGGTGCTTCCGCGCGCTTTTTTGCAGCATCTTGCTCGATTGCAACGACGCGCGACCGTCTACGTAAGCGCCTCGGCGATCGACTATTACGGTCCGAGCGCAACCGCGACGTTCGACGAGAGCAGCCCCGCGGGAAAGACGTTTCTGGCGGGCATATGCGCTGCGTGGGAGCGCGAAGCGCAAGGCGCTTCCGCTTTAGGGATGCGCGTCGCCTGCATCCGCACGGGCCTCGCGCTTGGCAAAGGCGGAATGCTCGCGAAGCTCGTCCCGCTCTTTCGCGCCGGGATGGGCGGGCGCATCGGCGACGGCACGTCGTGGTACTCATGGATTCACGCCGACGATCTCGCCGGAATCTACCTCAGCGCCATCGACGACCCGGACGGAGCACTCAATGCCGTCGCGCCGAACCCCGTTACCAACGCCGAGTTCGTGCGCGAGCTGGGCCGCGCGCTTCACAGGCCGGCGTTCCTTCCGGCTCCGACGTTTGCGTTGCGGGCGGCACTCGGGGAGGGGGCAAACGTGTTGCTCGAGCGTCAACGCGTGCTTCCCCGCCGCGCGCTCGAGCGCGGCTATCGCTTTAAATTCCCAGAGTTGGCCGGCGCCCTCGAAGACGTCGTGCGATGACGCAACGGCACGCGCTCTCGACGGCTCGCCTCGATCTCGTACCGGCGCAACCCGCGCACGCCGAACTGACGTGGAAGTATCTCGACGACGAGCGCATGTGGAACTTCTTTCCCGCCCTGCGACCGCCGACGATCGAGGCGCTGCGGCAGCGATACGAGCGCTGGATGCACGAGGTTCCGTACCTGGGCGCAATCGAACGGTGGGAGAACTGGATCAGCTTGCGCCGAGAAGACGGAGCTGCGATCGGTGAGGCGCAGGCGACGTATGCGGGAACGAGCGTCTACATCGCGTACGGCGTCTTTCCGCCGTTTCGCCGGCTCGGATTCGCGCGCGAAGCGATGGAAGCGGTGCTCGAGCACGCGCGCGGCGCACACGGCGCGCGTACAGGCATTGCCGAGATGGCGGCGGGCAATGCCGCGTCGGCGGGCGTCGCGCGCAGCCTGGGCTTCACGCAGGTCGCGACGCGGCGCGATCTCGATCCCGGCCTCGGTTACCGGGGCGAGACCTACGTCTACCGGCGCTCGCTCGAAGCGCCGACCGATCGCGTGAGCGGAGGCGGTGCGAACTCGAGCGCCTCGAGATAGCGCTCCGCGTCCATCGCCGCTCGGCAGCCCGATCCCGCCGCGGTGATCGCTTGCCGATACCGGTGATCGTACACGTCGCCGGCCACGAAGACGCCCTCGGCGCTCGTCATGGTGCCGTCGGGTGAGAGAATGTATCCCGCGCTGTCGAGATCGAGCTGCCCCCGGAAGATTTCGGTATTCGGCGTGTGACCGATCGCGACGAAGATCGCGTCGCAATCGAAATCGAAGAGGCTCTCGTCGAGCAGGTTGCGCAGCCGCAGACCAGTGACTCTCTCTTCTCCGAGCACCCCTTCGACGACGGTGTTCCACATGAAGTCGATCTTGCGATTGGCGTGCGCTCGCTCAGCCATGATCTTGCTCGCCCGCAGACCGTCGCGGCGATGTATGACCGTCACCCGGCGGCCGAATCGCGTCAAGAAGAGCGCCTCTTCCATGGCGGAGTCTCCTCCGCCGACGACGACGATGTGCCTCTCCTTGAAGAAGGCCCCGTCGCACGTCGCGCAGGTCGACACGCCGCGACCCCGCAAGAGATCCTCGCCGGGAACGCCGAGCCAGCGCGCGCTCGCGCCCGTTGCGACGATGACGGTCTCTGCTCGATAGGCTTCGTCGGAGGTGCTGACGACGAGCCGTCTTGTCGTGAAATCGACGCCCGTCGCATCGATGTCGAGAATGCGCGCGCCGAAGCGCTCAGCCTGCTCGCGAATCTTCGTCATCAGCTCGGGACCGAGAATCCCTTCGGGGAATCCAGGGTAGTTCTCCACGTCCGTCGTCAGCATCAGCTGTCCGCCGTACAGCCCACCGGCGAGGACCAAGGGCGCGAGATTCGCGCGCGCCGCATAGACCGCTGCGGTAAGACCTGCTGGCCCGGATCCAATAACGACGACGCGCTCCATCTTCATGCGCTTCGACCACGGCGGTGTCGCCTCCGGTTGCACCGAAGATGCGTGGATGCACCTGCCTCTCGAGGATGAATTCGGCGACGTACTCCGCAAGGCGATGCTCGGAACCCGCACCGATGCCGAGGATATGGCGCGGGCGACCGGCATCGCAGCTGCTACCATTGCCGCATGGGCCGCAGGCCGGGGAACTGTCGGCGAGGACGAAGCACGCGCCGTAGCGCGGGTCTTGAGGCTCGATCCAGGACACCTCGCCGACTCGGCTGCGGGCCGGTGGTATCCGCAGCCGGTAGAAGCGCCCGACGTGCGCCATCATCCGCAACAGCCACACCCAAGCAACGGATACGTGTTCTTCCTGGCCGGCAGCCGTCGCGCGGCCCTCGTCGATCCGGCTGGCGTGCCCGAGAATCTTCTGCGCATCCTGCGCGACGGCGACTACCATCTGCAGTACGTCCTGATCACGCACAAACACGCAGACCATTGCGACGCGACGGCCGACGTAGCGGCTGCGTTTCCCGCGGCGCAGATCGTCATGCACGAGCTCGACGTTCACGCGATCGGCCCGCTCGCCGACCGGGCGCTTCGCGTGCGCGACGGCGAGGAGCTTCCCTTCGGCGACGAGGTGCGCGTGCGCATGCTCCACACGCCGGGGCACACGGACGGTTCTTCTTCCTACCTCTTCAGGTCAACGGTGTTCACGGGCGATACGCTCTTCGCCGGCAGCGTCGGCGGCGCGTACGGCGACGTCTCTACGTATGACGACATCCTTACCTCGGTGCGCACGAAGCTCTTCACGCTCCCGGACGACACCGTCGTCATGCCCGGGCACGGACCGCCCTCCACGATCGCGCAGGAACGCGCCCACAACCCCTTCTTCAGCGGCTGACGGCTAGGGAAACCCTACGTGCGCAGTTTGACGCCGAGAGCGATCATGCGCCACGCGATGGCCAGAGTGACGACGCAGAGCAGCGCGATCGCGCCGATCGAATAGGCCGGCGCGAGAAAACTCTGGCCCGTATAGCTTCGCCGGAAGGCGTCGATCGTGTAGAAAATCGGATTCGCGAGCTCGAGCGTGCGCAGCGCAGGCGGGAGCATCGTGGCTGCCGTGAAGACGCCGCCGACGAACGTGAGTGGGGTGATGACGAACGTCGTCAGGACGGCCAGATGGTCGAACTTCTCGGCGAGCAACCCGAAGATGATTCCGAGTGCCGAGAAGAGCACCGCGACGAGTACCAGCACCACGAGGTAGGTCGTCCAGTCGCTGGGCAGCGTGTGCACGAGCAGCGCGCCGAGAATCGTGATGAGCCCGGCGATGATGAGCGCGCGGACGAGGCTCCCGAAGACGAATCCGGCGAGCACCTCCGCCGCGGACATCGGCGCGATCAGCAGCTCTTGGATGTGATTCATGAAGCGGCCTTGGAAGACCGAGCTCGAGCATTCGCCGTACGACGAATCGATCGTTTGCAGCATGATGAGCCCCGGGACGAGAAACTGCGCGTAGGTCACTCCTTGCACGTGCGGTATCCGGCTTCCGATTGCCATGCCGAAGACGTACACGTAGAGCAGCGTCGTGATAATCGGCGGCCAGATCACTTGGTTGATGATCTTCACGCTGCGGATCAGCTCGCGCTTCGTGAGCGTCCACAAGCCCACGGCGTTGACCGTCATTGCCTAACGAGCTCCAAGAACACGTCCTGAAGATTCTCGCCTTCCCGCACGAGCTGTTCCGTCGCTTGCTCCGTGATGATGCGTCCGTCGCGAATAATCGCGATGCGCTTGCAGAGCTCTTCAGCCTCTTCCAGATAGTGCGTCGTCAGGAAGATGGTCAACCCATCTGCGTTCAGCTCTCGAAGCAGCGCCCACAACTCGAGCCGCTGCTCGACGTCGACACCGGCGGTGGGCTCGTCGAGAATCAGCAGGCGCGGCTGGTGGATGAGGGCGCGAGCGAGCGTCAGGCGGCGCTTCTGCCCGCCGGAGATCTTCGTGTACTCGACGCGCGCGCGGCGCGTCAGGCCAAAGCGCTCCAGGAGCTCGTCGGCACGCGCCGCGACGGCGCGCCCGCGCAACCCGTAGTACCCCGCTTGGAAGATCAGCACATCGCGAATCGAGAGATAGCGATCGAAGTTGAACTCCTGCGGAGCGAGCCCGACGAAGCGCCGCGCCTGCCGCCATTCGCGCTCGTTGTCGAAGCCGAAGATGCGAATGGAGCCGCTGCTCCTACGGGCAAGCCCCACGATCGCGTTGATCGTCGTGGTCTTCCCCGCGCCGTTACGCCCGAGAAAACCGAAAAAGCTTCCGTCTTCGACCCGCAGAGAAATATCGTCGACCGCGACGATGTCGTCGTAGCGCTTCGTCAGCCCATCGATCTCGATTGCAGCAACGCTCACGCGCTACGGGATCGATCCTTTCAACCGTTTGTAGCGGTGCCTGCGCAGGGTCGCGATGAGCTCGGCGCTCTCCGGGATGCCGCAGTCGGCAAGCTGCGTTGCTACCTTCTTCACGTCGAAGGCTACGCGCCGGTGCTTCACCTCCCAGCCGCCTTCGCGTTCGGTGAACAGCGCATAACTCGCGCGTGGATCGCCGTCCTTCGGCAGGCCGACGGATGCGACGTCAACGAGCATCGTTCCACGCCAGTGGCGCACGTACGGCAGGTGCAAGTGACCGAACGCGATCGTAGCAGCCCGTTCCTCGCCGATCAATCTCTTCAGCGTTTCCTCGTCTGCCTCCGGCCACACGTGCTCTGTATCGTTCGTTGGATTGGCGTGAACGATCAACAACTCGTTGTGCGACTCGCCGACGCGCATCGCAAAAGGAAGCTCGCGCATCCAGGCGATCCACTTCTCACCGAGCTGCTTGCGTGTCCACGCAAGTTGCGCCGCTTCGCCGGGCGAGAACTTCTCTTCGCCGATGCCCGCGATGAACCGTTCGGTATTACCGCGTACGCATTGTGCGCCGACTTCCTCGAGGCGCTGCAGTACTTTCTTCGGGCGCGGCCCGTCCAGACAGAGATCGCCTGCGGCAACGATCGCATCGGCGCCGCCTTGCGCGACGAGATCGGCCAAGCAGGCATCGAGCGCGACGAGGTTTCCATGGATGTCGGAGAGGATCGCGACGCGCTGCACGCTCGGCGCTACTCCCGCCGAAGCGGCAGGACCAACATCGACGGTGTGATGCCGATCTTCTCGAACTCGTAGAGGTCGATGCCTTCCACGGTGATGCCGGCGCGGCGCATGCGCTGGAGCGCGGTGCGGTAGCGCACGTCGGCAATAACGTGGTTTTGACCGAGGCAGAGCACGCCGGCACCAAGCTCTTCGCCGCGCTCCAACTCGATCGTCCGAAAATCCGAGAACGCGGCGGCATCTACGCAACCCGGCGCGAGAACGATGGTCTGCGGGCCCGCCACGCCCACGACGCTCTGCAGAGACGCGACGCCCGCTGCGAGAGGAACTTCGACGACGTTGAAGCCGCTCGCGCGCGCGACCGTGGCGAATCCGTTGCGTCCGATTGCGTTGCCTCGCGTACCCGCGCCGACGAAGGCGGTGTTCTCGATCAGCAGGACGTCGGTACCGTCGAGCAAGCCGGGCGGCGCGATCCTACCCGCGAGCGGGATGTCGATCGCGCAGAGCTCCGCCGCAATGTGATCGATCTCGGCGCGGCGGCTCATCGAAGACGGGCGCATGAGCAACGCGCCGTTTTCGAAGAGCATCGCCGCGTCGGCAACGGCGCACGCATGCGAATCGTCGCCGCTCGCGTCCAGGACGCGCACGTCGACGTCGAAGTAGCGAAGCGTCCGTACGAGCACCGCATGCTGCTCCACGGCTCTTGCCAGGATCGCGCCGGGCTCGCCGTTCAACGGCTTGCCACGCTCGATCGCGAGCGTCGGACGCACGACGAGCGCGGAGCGCATCGTCGCCGTCGGCGCTACGATGAGTCGGGGCCCGTATGCCACGGCGCACTGGGTCATCACCCGGGTGTTCGCACCTCGGACGAGCGAGGCCTAGGGGAGTGCCGTGAACGGTGCCGGGTTCGGGCTCGCCGCGAAGCACGCCGCGAGGTCCGATGCGAGCAGATCGCTCGTCGCCAGAGGCGGTAAGCCCAGGATCTCCTCCTCCGTCTTCACCACGCTCGCAATCGACAGATGCTCACTATCGACGAAGCCGCGACGCGCGTACGGCGATACCACGACCGCGTAGATGCGCGAGCCGTCGACGTGATCGCGACGGGTCTCGAACGACTCCGGCACGACGAATATCGCCGTACTGCTCCATTGCGGCGAATGCGAGATCGCATCGACGACGCGCCCGAGTGCGCGATCGGCGGCTGCTTCGCCGCCGGGTGCCGTGGGCAGCCAGACGAAACTGAAATCGGGAACCTTGCCCTCCTGCGACAACACGCCGTAATCGCGCGCGAACTCGCGCGCCATGGCATCGTCGGTGCCGGGAGCCGACGTGGAATATGCCGTATCGACGCTGCCGTCGAGCGCCGCCAACACCGGTACGTCGAGCGTGTACAGCCCATTGCGATAGCCCGAGACGTCGAGGAGCGCGCCGTAGTCGCGGAAACTTTCATGCGCCCGCTGCAGTGCGTTGAAGAGAAAGCCCGCTCGCGGATAGGACTGCGGATCTGCGGGATTCGCGTCGTCCCGCTCGACGGGCAAGGTGACCGTTCCCGCCGTCGCCAATTGCAGAGCGGCCGCCGGGTCACCTGCGGCGTATACGTTGTCGGCGAGCGCAAAGTCGCGCGCGAGCGCGTGCAGGTTTGGCGTCGCGCTCTGCGGGTAGAGCGCGTACGAGGGCGCGCCATTCCCATGCGGCCTCCCGGAGGCGTCCACCAAGTCGCCGAGCATCGCATCGTAGTCGTCGATCCCTACGGAAACGTACACGACGTGACGGATCGCATTCGAGCGCTGTCCCGAACGCAGCGGCGGCACCAGCGGATTGCTCTTTGCATAAGCGGCGGTCCGGTTGTAGCGGAGCGCGGAGAGCGTCGTCGGTCCGAGCGGAAGATGGGCGAGATCGACGCGCTGCAAAAGGCCCCAGCCGTCGACTCCCTCTGCGTCGGCTATGTAGAGAAACCGGCCGTCATGCGACAGAGCGAGGGCCGACGGGTACCATCCCGTAGGAATCAAGCCGAGCCTGTGCAGCGTTGCCCCATCGTGCGCGTCGAGAACGGCGACGGCGTTGAGGCCGGCGAGCGCAACGTACAGCCGCGAACCGTCCGCGGCGAGAACTTCGGCGCTCGGCTGCGTGCCGTACGGAGCATCGGGAAACAGCCGGAGATCGAGTCCGTCCGTCACGTGCGCGGTGCCGCGCAGATCGACGATCGCGACGCGATCGACGTTCGCCAGCGCGACGTACGCATACGATCCATCCGCTCGCGTGACGAGCGCGCTCGGGACGATTCCTCCTATCTCCTGCGTCCCGTCGGGGATCGGATCCATGCGCAGAAACGCGATCGTGCTCGGGTTGTCGTTCAGCGCGCCGCGCGCGTCGAGCGGAACGATCGCGAGCGATGACGCCCTCAACGGATCGACGTTCGGCTGCGCAAACGTCGCCGCCCGGGATGGATTCGAGCGGCTGCGATAGGCGGAAAGGCCGGCGTTCGCAACGTAGACGCGCCCGTCTACCGCCGCTGCGACGGACGGGTCCAACCCGACCGGTGCACCGTTGAGAACGGTACGCGACGCAACGTCGACTGCAGCAACGACGTCTCCGACGCGTTCGACGACGTAAGCGATGCGCCCGTCGGAAGACATCGCGATGGCCGTCGGTCCGGCTCTGCGATCGCCCGCGTAACCGGGAGATGAAGCCAGGGGAAGTACGATCGGCGGCTCCGGCTTCAGCTTTCCGTCGAACGAAAGATCGAAGACGCGAAGGACGTCGTGTACGCCGTCGCACGCGAGGACGAGCGTTTGGGCCGGATTGCGCGGATCGGAAAGCACGGCAACGCCGGGAGAAAACGTAGCCGCGGCGTCGTGGTAGACGTCGGTCACGTGCATGCTTTGCGTGTCCACCACCGTGAGCGCGTACCCCGCAACGAGTGCGCTCGCAGCGGCAATCGGCCCGGCATCCGGCGCCTCTGCGTCATCGCTCACGACCGCAAAACGCCCGTCCGGCGAAAGCGCAACGCCTTGCGGATTCGTTCCGACGAAGATCGTGTCGCCGATCGGCGCGCTGATGCGACCGTCGGGGAGAACTGCGGCGGTCGGCCGCTGCGCCGACGCGCCCGCAGGCCGCGTTCCCGCTGGGGCGCCGTACACGGTCAGTGGCACGTGACGCGGTGCCGCACCGAAGAAAACGGCGGCTACCGCCGCCGTTGCGAAAGCGCGGGTTCTCATGCGATATTCGTCATCTATCTCTTGTCGAGGCGATATCCGATGCCGCGCACGCTGGAGAGATCGACCGGCGCGTCGACTTCGGCAATCTTTTTTCTGAGCGCCGCAACGTGAACGTCGACGACGCGCGTCGGAACGCCGGACGTGTCGTTCCAAACCTGTTCGAGAATTTGCGCGCGCGTGAGAAGCCTTCCTTCGGCCTCGGCGAGAAACCAAAGCAGGCGAAACTCGAGTGCCGTGAGCGCGACGCTCTTGCCGTTTCGCACCAGCGTGTGAAAGTTTCGATCGAGGTGCGCATCGCCGAACTCCAGGCTCGACTCGCCTTCCTGCTTATTGAGCAGCCGCTCGCGCCGGCGCAAGAACGACGCCACGCGCGCAACGAGCTCGTTTCCGGAGAACGGCTTCGTGATGTAATCGTCGGCGCCGAGCCCGAGCCCGAGCAGGATGTCCTGTTCGCGCGAATGTCCGCTCACCATCAACACGAACGCGCTGTTCGAGTTGGAGAGCGACGTGCACACGTCGAGCCCCGAGATGTCGGGCAGGCCGACGTCGAGGATTACGACGTCGGGCCGGAAGGACTCCGCGAGGTCCAGCCCCTCGGCCCCGGTCGCTGCATGGCGCACGTCGTACCCGGAGCGCTCGAGAACGACCCGCTCGAGCCGTGCGACGTCTTCATCATCCTCGATGACCAGAATCCGTGCTGCTGCCATCTGCCGCAGCCATGTTCAGCGCACGGCGCGCGACGCCTTCCTCGACAGCCGCGCTCGCCACCGCCTTCGCAACCGCATCCACCACGCGATGGTCGAAGACGCTCGGGATGATGTACTCCGCGCTACGCTCCTCATCGCCGACGATCGACGCGATCGCGAAGGCTGCCGCGAGCTTCATCCGGTCGGTGATCCTCGCCGCACGTACGTCGAGCGCGCCGCGAAAGATTCCCGGGAAGGCGAGCAAGTTGTTCACTTGATTCGGGAAGTCGGATCGGCCCGTCGCGACGACGGCGGCGACCGGGGCGGCGACGTCCGGCATGATCTCCGGCGTGGGGTTCGCCATCGCAAAGACGATCGGGGACGGCGCCATCGCCGCAACGTCCGCCGGCTTCAGAATGCCCGGCGCCGAGACGCCGATGAAGACGTCCGCGCCCCGCAGAACCTCCGCGAGGGTCCCGTGACGGTTCTCCCGGTTCGTATGCTCGGCGAGCCAGCGCCAATGCGAATCCTCGTATCGCTCGTCGCGATTGAGCGCGCCGTGCCGATCGACGGCGATCACGTCGCGCACGCCGGCTCCGAGCAGCATCTTGATCGTCGCGGTTCCCGCGGCGCCGCTTCCCGCGACGACGACTTGCATGTCTTCGAGGCGCTTGCCGACGACTTTCCCGGCGTTGATGAGTCCCGCGAGAATGACGACTGCGGTTCCATGCTGGTCGTCGTGCATCACCGGAATGTCCAATGCGTCGATCAGACGCTGCTCGATCTCGAAGCATCTGGGCGCCGAGATGTCCTCCAAGTTAATGCCGCCGAATACCGGCGCGATGTGACGCACGGTTTCGACGATCTCGTCGACATCGGTCGTGTCGAGGCAGATCGGGAAAGCATTGATCCCGGCGAACTGCTTGAAGAGTACCGCCTTGCCTTCCATCACGGGCAACGCTCCTAGCGGTCCGATGTTACCCAGACCGAGAACCGCCGTCCCGTCGCTGACGATCGCCACGGAGTTGCGCTTCATCGTGAGCGCAAACGCCTTGGACGCGTCGGCGGCGATCGCCATCGAAACGCGAGCGACGCCCGGCGTATAAACCGTCGAGAGATCCTGGCGCGTCTTGACGGGGATCTTCGGCTCGACGGTGATCTTCCCACCGAGATGAGCGAGAAACGTGGAGTCGGAGACGCTGATGACGTGCGCGTCAGGCAGCCCCTCCACGACGCGACGCACTTCCGCGGCGATGACGTCGGAGCTGACGTTGATCGTGACGTCTCGAACGACGCGACCTTTCGTCACGCCGTGCATGTCGACCGCGACGATCACACCGCCGGCGTCGCCCACGGCATTGGCAAGCATGCCGAACGCACCGGGTGAGTTCGGTAAATCAACTCTCATGATCAGCGTGAAGCCGATCGCAACTTGAGCCACGCGCGTATGAACCTCTACAACTCCGCTATTCTGTCGACGGCATGAACCATAGCGCCGTCGGGGTCGCCCGGCGAGCCGTCGATCATGAATGCAAATGCCACAACTCCATGATGCCGCGATACGACATATCCCGCAAGCGACGAAACCCCGGTCAGGTGCCCCGTCTTCGCCCGAACTCGGCCGAGCGCCGAGGTGAAGGCATAGCCCTCGAGGGTTCCGCTGCGCCCACCCTGCGGCAACAGGTCGTAGAAGCCGCGCTCCTGCGGCATCGCGAGAGCCCGGACGAGAATCGTCGCAATGGTCAGGGATGAGAGGCGGTCCGCCTCAGAGAGGCCGCTTCCGTCGACGAGCCGCGCTCCGGAGAGCGGCACGCCTCGCCGCGCCAGGTCCTCTCGTTCGACGGAGAGGCCGTGGGCGTCGTCACCAGTTCCGTCAGCCACGAGCCCCAGCGTGCGCAGCAGTTGCTCCGCGTAATGGTTGTCGGAGAGATAGAGCATGTGCCGCTCGAGATGGCGCAACGGAGCCGATGCATGGTCCCAAAGAACGATGCGTGACGCCGGCGCGGTCCCCACTCCCGGTGCGGCCGCCGTTGTGACGTCCTGCTCGTGCAGAAGCTGCGTGAGGACGGCGCCGGCGTAGTGCGCCATGCCGTGCACCGGAACCCATTCTCTGTCGGTTTCCCCCGCCGGCACGTCACCCGAAAGAGCGAAATGGTTCGGTGAGGCGAGCGCGGCAACGATGACGCTCGGATCGTCGGCTGCGGCGACGGTCGTGATGCCTCCCATTGCGTGCAGCGCCCCGCTCCACGGGTTCTCCCGCACCGCCGCGGGCGCGCCCGGCGTGGTGCCGCGAACGTCGAACTCGATGGTGTCGCCGTCGAGAGAGATCGCGCTTACCGGCGCCTGATAGTCTTCGTTCGCGTCTTGCGGATTCCAGAAAGGATTAATCTCCGGCCCCGTAAACGCATCGGCGTCCACGACGACGCCGCCCGCGATGTGTCGCACGTCCTGGCGTCTGAGCTGCCGTACCCCTGCAGCGAGATCGGTGCTGCGCAGCGACGGATCGCCGGAGCCGACGAGCCAGAGATCGCCCGCAAGCGTGCCGGACGCATCGGGCGACCCGCTCGAAACGAGGAACGTGTGATAGCGATACGAGCCGCCGAGCACGTCGAGAGCCGTCGTCGCGACGACGAGCTTCGTGACGGAAGCCGGCTTAACGCCGGTGCGAGCGTGCACCGCAAAGAGCACGCTACCCTGCGCGCTCATCACGCATAGCGACCAATGCGTCGCACCGGCAATCGCCGGTGCAAACGCTGCCGCGAGCGTGCCGCGCAGACGATGAACTTGCTCGAAGGTCCACGGTTTGGCCGGCGGCGTCGGCGCGGGCAACCGTGCCGGCGCGACGATCGGAGCTACGGGCGGTGCCGGAGAACGACGCTCGACGAAGACGACGAACGCGACGAGGAGCGCCGCCACGACGACGGCCAGGCGCAGCGCGCCCTTCGCCCTACGTGCGCGGCGCGAGCGCCTCGAACGATTCCCGAAGCCGTTGTTGTTGTTCACGAAGTTCGTCGAGATCTGCGCGAAGCGTGGTGACGGCGGCCGGAACGCTCCTGCTTTCGCGAATGCGCATCGCAGCCTCGCTGGCGTGCCGGCGCGCCCGCCCGTCGGAGGCGGCGTGCGCCAAACGATCGAGCGCGGGAAGGAATCGCATCTCGCCGGTGCTCGCCGCGGCATCGATGGCGACGACGGCAACCAGCAACATCGGGTCGTCGAGCATGCGATCGAGAGCGTCGAAGAGCGGAGCGCGCTCGTGCTCGAGCAGCTCGGCAGCGCGCGCCATCGCCGACGCCGCCGCGCAACGCAACGTATCGTCGCCGCTCGATGCCGAAGCTGCAACAATCAGCGGCACGGCGCGCGGGTCGGCGAGCTCAGCCAACCCGGCGACCGCACCAGCTTCCACCGTGCCGTTCCAACTCGTGCGGCGCACGGTGGCGGCGAGCACGTCGAACGCGCGTGGATCGCGCGTCCTGCCGAGCGACGCGCACGCCGCGGCGCGAACGAAATACGACGGATCCTTCTCGACGCGTTTCAACAGCGCGGCGGCCGTATCGGCGTCGCGGAAGTTTCCGAGCGCAGCCGCGCACGCGGCGCGCACTTTCGGGTGATCGTGCTCGATCGCGTGCAGTAGGATATCCCGCGCCCAGGGCGCTCGCGTTCGGCCAAGCGCCTCCGCCGCGGCTTCGAGAACGCCCCAAAATGGATCGCGCTCGAATGCGCCTGCCAACGCCTCGCGGGCGACGCGCGAGCCATCCTCTGCCAGCTCCCGTGCCGCACGGATGCGAGCGACTACGTCGGGATCGCCGTGCAACGTTGCCGCAGCCAGAGTCGTACCGAGGCGATACCGCACGTTCCCGACCAAAAACGCTCCCGGATCGACGCGCACGAGCTTCGGTTCCCATTCGAGCGCAACCGCGACGGTCTCGTGGGCACGCTCGACGTGCACGCGCACCCGTCGCTCGCCGGGAAGGCAACCGCGCAGATCGCGCGACGGCCCCTCTGGCTCATCCGGAACGAATCCGACCTCCACATCGAAGACGGCCGCCGGATGCTCGTCGTCGATCTGCTGCCGCTGATCGATCGTCACGGTCGCGAGTTTTCGCCGCTCGTCCCACGCGACGCGGTACTCGAGCTCCGGATGCCCCGATCCGAACACCCACCGGTCGAAGAACGCGCGCAGGTTACGGCCCGTCGCCTCTTCGACCGCACGAATTAGATCGATGGTCTCGACGTTGCGCTGCGCGTTCTGCGCTACGTAACGCGCGATGGAACGGAAGAATCGCGAGTCGCCGAGCTCGCCGCGCAGCATGTGAAGAACCGCCGCACCTTTTTGGTACAGGTGACGATCGAAGAGCTCGATGGGGTCGCGATAGCGGTTGTACACGATCGGGCGCCGGTAGCGCCGGCGATCTTCATCGAGGTAGCGCTCCAAGCTAACGAAGACGTCGTACAGGTACTCGTCGTATCCGAGGTCTTCCTCGCGCCAAAGACATTCGAAGTACGTCGCAAAGCCTTCGTTCAACCATGCCTGCGACCAGTCGCGACACGTCAGGAGATCGCCAAACCACTGATGCGCGAGCTCGTGCGAGACGAGCGGATCGCTCGAGAAGTCGAGATGCGCCGTCTCGTCGTGAAGCGTGCGGTCGGTTTGCGTCGTCGCCGACGTATTCTCCATTCCGCCAAAGATGAAGTCGCTCACGGCAATCTGCGAATAGCGTGCGTAGGGGTACGCCGTGCCGATCGCCCGTTCGAAGAACTCGATCATGCGCGGCGTGTTCCCGAATGCGCGCTGCCCGTCGGCTTCGCGGCCCGGAAGCACGTAGGCAAAGACGGGAACCTTGCGCGCTCCCGCCGTCCCCTGCGCGATCTCCACGAAGGGTCCCGCAACGATAGTCACGAGGTACGTGCTGTGCGGAACGTCCTGCCGGTAGCGGAAGATCGTCGCATCGCCCTCGTCTTTGCGCTCGACGAGCGCGCCGTTGGAGAGCGCGAACTCACCTTTTCGCACGACGATCGTTGCCGACGTCGTCTGCTTCTCGTGCGGATAATCGAAACACGGGAACCAGTAGCGCGCGTAGGTGTCTTGGCATTGCGTCCACACGTGCGCAACCCGCCGTCGCTGCTCCGTCGAGCGAATGAAAAATACGCCGTGCCGCGGATGGTCAACGCGGTATGTGACGACGAACGAGGCTTTCTCGCCGGGGGAAAGCGGCGGATCGAGCCGCAGCTCCAGGCGCTCGTCGCGGTGCCGCCACTCGAGCGGTCGCCCATCGCGTTCTACCGTGCGAACGTCGAGATCGACGGCGTCGAGCGCGAGCCATTCAACCGCCTCGTCGAGTGCCCGGATCGTCGTGGTACAGCGGACGTCCAACACGGCGCGCTCGATGTTCGGCGTGACGTGCAGGTCGATATGCTCGACGTCGACGACCTTGTCCGGGCCGTACCGAGACTCGGCACCGGGCAATGCAAACGGGCGCCGCCGATCCGCAGGAATCATGGAGAGGAGGCGTTTCGCTCGTCTGCCTCCCACAACCCTCCGGTGACGCCGACGACCGCACCCGTGACGAAATCGCGTTCGGGAGCGATCAGGAAGGCAACGACGTCCGCGACGTCCTCGAACGATCCCGGTCTGCCGCGCGGGTTTCTTCCCTCTCGCGCCCGCGCTTGGTCACGCGTCATCGTCTTGTCGCGAATGTCGCCGGGCTCGACGACGTTGACGGTGATTCCGAAACGCGCCTCTTCTAGTGCGAGCGTTCGCGCAAACGCGGTGACCGCGCTCTTCGCCGCCGCGTACACGGCGTGCCCTCGAGCCGGGCGCGTCTCGCTCGATCCGTTCGCGCCGAAGAACACCACGCGACCGAACCGATGGTTACGCATAGCCGGCATCACGGCGCGCGCGCACAGGATGGCGCTCTCGAGATTCCCGGCGATCATCTCGCGCGCTTCGCGCGCCGAAAGGTTCGCAAAGCGCTTGACGACGATCGGGCCGACGGCATGGATCAGCGTATCGAAGGGCCCGTGCGATGCAACGATCTCGTCAAGAGCTCCCGTCACGCTCTCCTCGTTCTCACAGAAGTCTACGCGATGTGCACTCGCTTCGGCACCGGCCGCACGAATCGCGGCAAGGGTTGCGTCGGGAGCCGTCGAGCGAAACGTAATTGCTACGTGGGCGAAAGCCTCACGCGCAATTACGTGCGCGATTCCGGCAGCCAGACCGGCGGCTGCCCCGGTAACGAGGGCCCTGCGCGAGCGCATGAGCCCAAGTCTTCGCTACGCTACGACCGTGAAACTCCAACTGTCGGAGACGGGTACGCCGTCCTGCGTCCTGGCAAAGATGCGTACGACGTGCTCTCCTGCGCGAAGCGGGAAGGCTGGGGTAAACTCGAAGCCGCGCGGCGTGATCCTGGCAATCCCCGTCACGTTGCGCCCGTCGAGCATGACGCGCACGCTACCAGGAAGCACGGGGGTGCGGAACGACGCGTTGATCAGCGGATAGGGGCGCGACGTCTGTCCCCACGGAGACGGGCGATGCACGAGCGAATGGCCCGCGTCGGCCCACGCCGGACCTGGACGCTGGTAGGAGCTTCCCGGCCGATAGGGCGGTACTTGACCGTTGGGACCCCCGTTCCCATAGCCGTTCCCATAGCCATTTCCAGAGGAACCGCCGTTGCCCATGATATAGGCGGTCAGGCGGCTCTGATCCCACGAAACGCGATCGCCGAGCGCCTGCGAGACGAAACGCAGCGGGACGAGCGTACGAGCTCCGATCTCGAACGGCGGTGAATCGAGCTGTACCTGCTGCCCGCCGACGGTAGCATACGACGATCCGATCTGGAGTTGAATCGTCCGCCCGCCGCCTGTGGCGTTGATCGTCCCGTTATTGTACACGACCATTGCGCCGAGGCGCTCGAAGATCGCGCGCATCGGAACGTAGAGCCGGCCGGCGCGCTCGACCGGCGCCTGATCCGGAAAACTCATCGGGCTCCCGTTCACCATGACGGTGAACTGCTGTTGAGCGCTCGCCAAGCCGAAAGATGCGGCGCCAGCGGCCGCAAGGGCGAGAAAAAGTATCGATAATCGTCTCATCACTCCCTCTTTCTTCCCCGCCGGCCGCACAGCTAATCAACCACCGCCCGCTCGCCTGCGATTATGGTGTCGGCGTTGGGGTAGGGCGCAGCCGCGGCGGAATGGTTCTGTACGGTATCGGACGCGGGCGAACCGTCGGTAGCTGACGCGGTGGACGAAACGTCGGATACGGCCGCGGCGTGTAGATGCGCGTCGGCGTCGGCGTCACGATCGGGTGCGGTGGACGAAACGTCGGATACGGCCGCGGACGCGGACGATACGGCGTGGGCGTCTGGCGCGGATACCGGCCGGACCCTGGATTGCGGTAGCCACCTCCTTCGCCGTGCCAGCCTTGCGGCGGAGGTCCGTAGCGTTGCAACCAGCCGCTGGGAGGCGGCCAGGCTTGCGGATACTCAGGCGGCCTGCTCTGCGGCGCGGGCGCCATCGGTGTCGTCAGGCCGACGTAGACGGTTTGCTGCTCCTGGTTCCAGTCTACGACTGCCCCGAGCGACTCGGAGATGAAGCGCAGCGGGACGAGGGTGCGACTGCCAATGATGAACGGCGCCACGTCGAGCTGCACCTCGTATCCGTTCACGTACCCGACGTTCGAGCCGATGTAAAGGGCGACCGTCGTATCTCCACGGTTCGCGAGAATCGTAGAGGCAGAGTAATCCACGGATGCACCGAGACGCTCGAAGACGCCGCGAAGCGGTACGAAGACGCGGTCCGCTTCTTTCTTTGGTTCCTTGGCCGTTGGTTACGTTCGGACCGGTTCCATCTCCGCGACGAGCGCGTGCCGGTCCGCGCGCCGTTCGAGCGCGCCCATCCAGGTATTGTAGATCATCGGCACGAGGAAGAGCGTGAGGACGAGGCTGCTGAGAAGGCCGCCAATGATCACCGTCCCGATCGCTTGGCGCCACTCGCCGCCCTCGGCGTAACCGAGCGCCAACGGCAGCATGCCGAAGATCATCGCTGCCGTCGTCATGATGATCGGCCGGAAGCGAACGGATGCCGCCTGCAGTACCGCGTCACGCACGCGCAAGCCGCGCCTGCGCATGGTGTTCGAGTAATCGACGAGCAGGATGCCGTTCTTGGCAACCAAGCCGAAGAGCATGATGACCCCGAGCACCGAGATGATGTTCAGCGACTGCCCCTGCTGCGGCTCGAGCCGCGCCATCAGCGCGAGGAGCATGAGCGCGCCGATGATGGCGAGCGGCACGGAGAACATCACGATCAGCGGCTCGAGGAACGAGCCGTAGAGGATCACCATGAGCACGTAGACGAGCGCAAAGGACGCAACCAGCGCGATGAACATGTTGAAGAACGCCTCGTCCATCAGTTGCGAGTTTCCTTGCGATACCAGCCCGACGCCGACGGGAAGGAAGCCAGGCATCTGCAGCTCCTTCTGCAACGGCCCCTCGACTTGGCCAAGCGAATATCCGGGCAGCAAGTCTCCGTAGACGTTGACGACGCGCTGGCGATTCAAACGCTCGATCTTCGTCGGCGCCAGCGTCCACGTGAAGCTCGCGACGTCTCCGATCGGTATCAGCGAGCCGTCGTTCGTGCGCACTTTAACGTTCCTCAGCTCCGCGACGGTCGTGCGATCTGCAAGCGGGAACTGAACGCGCACGTCCACGAGGCCCGTCGCCGTGCGCACGCGCGTCGCGACGGCACCGTCGACGGCGATGCGCGCGACCTGTGCGACGTCGGACGGATTGACGCCGAGAATTTCACACTTCGAGCGATCGACGTCGACGTTCAAGCGCGGCGCCCCCGTCTCGGCGCTCGTCTGCACGTTCACGGTTCCCGGAAGCGAGCGAATGAACGTGGCAATCTTCTCGGCCGCGGGGCCGATCGCCGCGTCGGGGCCGGTGATCGAGTACTGCAGGTCCGATCCGCCGTTACCGCTATCGCCCGCGACGGCCAAAACGCCGCCGGGCACGAGATAGGCCAGCCGGCGGATCTTGGCGATGGTCGCGTTGGTGTCTTTGATGCGATCGTCTTGCATCGCTGCCGAGAGCTGCGCGTAGTTCCCGCCGGTAAAGCTGCTCCACCCTGCCTGTTTGCGTCCGACCGTCGCGCTCACCGACTTGACGCCGTCGAGGCGCATGATCGCCTCTTCGAGCTGCGTCACGTACCGGTTCGTCGTCGCGATCGGGGTGCCGGGAGGGTAGGTGACGGTCATCGCCATCTCGCCGGTCTGCTGCGCCGGGAACGGGCTGAAGCTCACCCGGCCAAGCGGCAACATGATCAATCCGGCGGCAATGGGAATGGCGAACGTGGCGAGCGTGACGCGCTTGCTTGCCGTGCCGAGGCTGCGGACGAAGCGTAGCGGCGCGAGGTACCACGCACCAAGGTGCGGCGTGGGGAACGACCGGCGCAGGTATGCGCCTATGCCGTGCGCGATTGCGCACGCGCCGATCAGGAGCGCGTCGACGGCAACCGTGACGAACCCGCCGCCGGCAAGCAGCGTAAACGCGTTGAGCAAGAGGACGCTGCACACGAAGGCCACCAACGGCCCGTGAAGTAAGGCAAACGGAAGGAATCGCGTGTGATACGCGCTCACGATGCGATCGTAGCGATGCACGAACGCATTGAGCAGGAGCAATGCGAAGACGAATATCCCGATCGCGTTGAGTACGAACCAACCCGTGAACGTTCCGACCGCAAACATTCCGGCGGCCAGCAGGAGCAGAACCAAGTCGATGCGCCGGTCGTCGAGCGCGAGCAGCCAGCGCGGCGTCGCCTCCGAGCGCTTGACGACGCTCCACCTCGCCGCGAGCAGCGGTGTGAGCGTGAACGAGACCAGGAGCGAGAAGAGTGTCGCCGTCACGACCACGATGGCGTACTCGCGCAGATAGGCGCCGACGATGCCCGAGATGAAGGCGATCGGTAGGAAGACGATGACGTCCACCATGGTAATAGCGACTGCCGCGCCACCGATTTCCGTACGCCCGTTGATCGCGGCCGTCGTCGCGTCTTCACCCATGTCTCGATGTCGCGTGATGTTTTCCAGCACGACGATGGAGTCGTCGACGAGTATTCCGATGATGAGCGAAAGCCCCATCATGGACATCGAATCGATGTGGAAGCCGGCGAGCTTCATCAGAATGAACGTCGAGAGAATCGAGGTGGGGATCGCAAGGAACACCACGACCGCATTACGCCATGCATGGAGGAACAGCAGCATGACGATAGCTGTCAGCACGATGCCCTCGATCAGGGACTGGCCGACCCCGGTCAGCATCTTCGCGGTGTAGTCCGCCGGAGCGTCGATCTCGTTGAAGTGCAGCTGCGGGAACTGCGCTTCGATCTTCGTGAGGAGGGCGCGCAGACGCTGGGTCGCCTTGATTTGATCCGCGTCCAGCGTCGGATTGACGCCAACGTAGACGCGCGGCTGACCGTTGAACGAGGAGATGTTGCGCATTTCGACGTGACTATCGTACGCGTTCGCGACATCGCCAAGCTTGAGTGCCTTCACGGGGTAGCGCAACACGGTGGACGGCGAGAGCGGTATGCCGAGCAAGTCGCTTGCTTGATTGATGTACGAATGAATCGCGACCGTGCCCTCGCGCGTCGGCTGCGTCATGATGCCGCCCGGTACGTTCAGGTTGTTGCTCGCGACCGCGTTGAGGATATCTTCGAGCGTCGCGTTCGTGCCGTCCAGCTTCGTCGGGTCGGGTTCGACGTGGAACTCACGACTCGCCGCGCCGTAGACGTCGACCGACTGGACGTCGGGGTCTTGCTCGATGAGGGGCGTTACCTGCGTGTTGATGAGGTCGGCGATTTGCGGCTGCGTCAGAGATTTCGAGCTCACGGCGAGGTCGAGCAGCGGCGGCTCGGACTGCCCCGCCTTCGTGACGGTCGGCGGATTCATGTCGCTGGGCATGTAGACGCGCGCCGTGTCGACGCGGCGCTGCACGTCGACGGAGGCGAGATCCAGGTTCGTTCCCACGGTGAACTGCACGACGACGACCGCAGTGCCTTCCTGTGCCGTGGCGCTCAGCTGGTCGAGGTGCTCGATGCCGTTCATCTGATCCTCGATCGGCTTGATGACCATGCGCTCCATGTCTTGTGGCGACGCACCGGGGTAGCTGGCAACGACGGCGACGACCGGGAACTCCGTGTTCGGTGGGTTCGAGCTGCGGCCGAGCAACATGAAGGACACGACCCCGAAGATCGCCAGCGTGGCGAAAATCACGGTCGTGATGACCCAGCGTGAGATTGCGAATCGGGTTAACCACACGGGGAAACTGTGCTCTCTCTCCTTCCATCGCGACTACGCGGTGGGCCACCCGGTTGTTTCATGCGCAAGACTGGACTCGAACCAGCACGCCCTTGCGGGCGCTAGCCCCTCAAGCTAGTGCGTCTACCAATTCCGCCACTTGCGCGTAGAGGGGGCTCACCATGCTCCCCGTCCCGGGACGAGGCTTGAGTCTACCGTTACTTCATGTTGGGGTCAAGGGCGTCGCGCAGGCCGTCACCGATGAAGTTGATGGCGAGCGTCGTCACGAGGATGCACAGGCCCGGAAAGACCGCCGCCCACCACGCCGACTCGACATTTGCCTGAGCGTTGGCCAGCATGTTGCCCCACGACGCGGTGGGGGGCTGGATGCCGAAGCCGAGAAAATCCAGCGTCGACTCCAAGATGATGATGTTGGCGACGTCGAGCGTTGCCTGGACGACGATGGGTGCGACCGCGTTGGGCAAGAGGTGACGGAAGATGATCCGTGCGTCGCCGTTTCCGACGGCGCGCGCCGCCTCCGCGAACTCTCGCTCGCGCAACGTCAGGAACGACGCGCGAACGAGACGCGCGACCGAGGGCCACGAGAGAGCGCCCACGATCAGGACGATCGTGCCGAAGTTGAGCGCGGCCTTCGACGAGAACTTCTCGGTCACGATTCCGGTGAGCACGAGCAGCAGTGGCAGGATCGGAATCGAGAGAAAGACGTCGGTGATGCGCATCAAGAGGTAGTCGACGATGCCGCCGTAGTACCCGGCGAGCGCGCCGAGCAAAGTGCCGATCGTTATCTCCATGAGGACGGCGGTCACCGCGAGCGTCAGCGAGATGCGCGCGCCGAAGAGCAGCCGCGCGTACAGATCGCGTCCGACCTCGTCGGTCCCGAGGAAATGATGCGCGCAGAGGCTGACGTTTTGGAAGCACGGTGGAAGGGGATTGCCCTGCCAGTTGACTTCGTCGATCGCGTTCGGATCGGCGAAGCCGCCGAGGTGCGAGAGCGCCGGCGCAAGGACCGCACTGAGCACCATGATCGTCAATACCGCGAGCGCGACGACGGCGAGACGGTGTCGCCGGAAGCGTCGCCAAAACGTGACCTTGACGTATGCGACTTCGTCCGGTTCGGCCGAGGCGTTCATCGGAACGGCGTCCATCAGTCGTATTTCACGCGCGGGTCGAGCCAGGCATACGCAACGTCCGCCAAGAGATTACTGAAAACCACGAGCACCGATACCAAGCACAGGTAGCCCATGAGCAACGCGATGTCGCCTTGCTGGAGCGCGTTGATGAAAAGCCGCCCCATGCCGGGCCACGCGAAGATCGTCTCCGTGACGACGGCACCTGCGATCAACGACGGCAAAGAAATCGCGACGATCGTGACCACCGGGATCAGCGCGTTCTTGAGCCCGTGTTTCAAGAGGATCGTGTGGAACGGCAAACCTTTGGCGGCCGCGGTTCGGATGTAATCCGCGCTCAGCACTTCGAGCATTGACGAGCGCGTAAATCGGCTATAGAGCGCGAGCGAGAGAAAGGAGAGCGCGATCGTGGGCAAGACGAGATGATCGAGCCGGTCCCCGAGATTGAACGTATCCAAGCTCGAGATTCCGGCCGAAGGAAGCTGGATCATGTACCCGCCGGGAAGCGGAATGCCGTGCACGGCGAGGCCGAGCTGGAGCATAAGCGCAAACCAGAAGATCGGCATCGACTGTCCGAAGAACGCAAAGCCCGTGATGATGTAATCCCACACGGAGTACGGTAGCACGGCCGAAAAGATGCCGGCGGCAAGTCCGAGCGTAAGCGCGACCAAGAGCGACGCGCCCATGAGCTCGACCGTCGCGCCGAATCGCTGCATAATCGCGTCGAAAACCGGCTCCGCGTTGCTCGTCGACCACCCGAAATCGCCACGTATCGCGTGGCCGACCCAATGGAAGTACTGAACGGGCAGCGGCTGGTCCAGACCCAGATTGTGCTTGAGCCGCGCGATGTCGGCGGGCGTGATGTGCGGGTTCTGCAAATACGGCGCGAGCGCGCCACCCGGCGCGTTGTTCGTAATCCCGAAGAGGATCATCGAGATCAATATCAACAGCGGGATCGCCTGTAGCGTTCGCCGCACGACATACGTTAGCAGAGGCAGGGTCCTCCCGAATTACCGGCTGTTCGTTACGAACCGCGGGCGTCAATGCCTGCCGGGGGCGCGTGAAGCGGCTCGAGTCCGAGGATTCGCCGCGCCTCCTGCGGCTGCGCGATGGGACGTCCCGCCTCTCGCGCGACGCGCGCGACGCGCTCGACCAACTCTTCGTTTCGTGCAAGGCGCCCCTTGCTGTAAAAGATGTTGTCCTCGAGGCCTACGCGCACGTGTCCGCCCATCGCAATCGCCGCCATGGCCATCGGGAGCTGCGCGCGGCCGACGCCGGCGACCGACCATGTGCAGCCCGCGGGAAGGTCGTCGACGAGATCGCAGAGGTTTTGGACGGTGGCCTCGAGGCCGCCGGGAACGCCGAGCACGAAGTCGACGTGCTGCGGAAATGCGAGCAACCCTTCGCGCGCGAGCCGGCGGGCGTTCGCGAGATGCCCCTTGTCGAAGATTTCCAGCTCGGGCCGCACGCCGAGCTCGTTCATGCGCTGCAAGAGCGCGCGCATGAGCGGAAAGGCGTTCTCGAAGATCTCGTCGCCGAAGTTGACCGTGCCGCACGTCAGCGTCGCCATCTCGGGTCGCAGATCCAGTACGCCCGCTCGTTCGCGAGCGCTCATCCCGATCGCTCCGCCGGTCGAGAACTGCACGATGAGATCGCTCCGGGAACGAATGGCGTCGTACGCCTGGGCGAAGCGCTCGACGGCGTGCGTGTTCGTGCCGTCGTCGTTGCGGCAGTGCACGTGGACGATCGATGCTCCGGCGGCGCGAATGGCGGATGCGGTCTCACCCAGCGCCTGCGGCGTCACGGGCAGGTACGGCGTCTGGCTCGGCATGACTTCCGCGCCGACGGGCGCGCACGTGACGATCAGCGAATCCATGTCGCGGGCTTCGCGCACGTGCCCGCATAAACATCGTACGCCGGTAGTCCGGTCGCCTGCGCGACCGCGCCGAGGAAGGTACGCGGATCGAACGTCCTGCGGGCCGCCTCGGGCGCTATGGTGACGGCGATCACGTTCACGGTCTGCTCGCAGCGCAAGCGCAGTTGCGCGAAGGCGCGCTGCGCGAGTCTTCCGGATAAAGCCACCGCCGCCGGCGATCGCACCACCACTTGGCGCTGCTCCGCAGCCGCGAGCAGCGCTGCCGCGACGTCGGGAAGCAGCGCACCGCCGATGCGCAGCGCCGGCTCGCGCTCGTCGACCGGCGGAAGCTGCAAGCGGGTGACGAGCGTGCGCACGTCCTCCACTGCATCCGTCATCGTCGGTGCGGCCGCGGCTCCGCATGCGACGATGACCGCGTCCTCGCCGCCGGATATCGTTGCGAGGCGATCGATCGCTCCGTCGACGAGCACGAGCTCGCATCGCTCGCGCAGCGCCTCCACCGCGAGGCGCAATCCGGAGACCGTCGGCGGACCGACGAGCTCGTAGTAATCCGCCTCGATGACGCGTGCGAGCTGCAGCGGGCCGCACGCGGTCTCGATGACGCCGCCCGGGAGCTCGACGCGCTCGAGGAGACGCGTCGTGCGGACGGCGCTTGCGATCCAGGTTCCCGGCACGAGCCAAAGACGAGGCTTCGGATTGCGATCGATGACGTCGATCGCTTCGCCATCGCGCCCCGCGCTGACGACACCCACGTGCATTCCGCGCGCGACCGCCGCTTCGTACAGCGCGCGCATCGTGACGGTCTTCCCGACGTTCTTGCCGGTACCGACGATCGCGACCGCCGTCGCGCCGGCGGCGCGCACGTCGTCGAGCAAGGCGGCACCAACTACCACCGCGTTCTCTTTCCTATCCGGCGTGCAGTGCCTTGAGTACGGCAAAAAGCACGCCGGTGAACGCCAGGAGGATGCCGCCGACGAGCTCCGCGCGCTCTTCGATGCGACGCCCGAGCCGCTTGCCGAGCGTCAACCCGGCGCTCGTCGACGCAACCGACACGATTGCGATGACGGCAAGCGTCTCGACGAGCGGAACGCCGATGTAGAGAATCGAGAAGCCGATGCCGAGCGAATCCAGGCTGATCGAAAGCGAGGCCAGGAGGAGACCCCAGCCGCGCGACATGTCGATCGGTCGTCGTGCCGCAGCTTCGCGAAAGCTTTCGAAGACCATGTAGCTGCCGAGCGCGAACAGTGCGGCAAAGCCGAAGTAGCCGGCCACGTCGCCGATTGCATGCCCGGCCGCGATGCCGAGGCCGGCGCCGGCGAGGTTCATGCCGACCTCGGCGGCCGCAAAGGCGACACCGATGCGAATCTTGACCGGGAGCGCTACGCCGCGTACGCCGACGCCGACGCTCACGGCGAAGACGTCGAGCCCTAGGGAGACGGCAATGACCAGGACCTTGAGCGCGGCTGCGATCACGTGCCGGCTCGCGCCCTAAGGTGCGGTTCTACGTGGCGGACGAGCGCGGCGCGAGGAGCGCCGCAACTGCACCGCGCAGTTGCGAGAGCGTGAACGGCTTGTTCAGAAAGAGATCGGCGCCGGCGTGGCGAGCGCGGTCCACGGCATGCGTCGTATGCCCGCTGATCATCAAGATCGGCAGCGTGCCGTCTTCGCGTGCGCGTACGCGCTCGATGACGTCGAGGCCCGATATCCCCGGCAGCATGAAGTCGCAGATCAGCATATCGAACGGGCCCTCTCGCTCGAACGTTTGCACGGCGCTCTCGCCGTCCGCGCACGCTCTGATCTCGTACGGGCCCCTGCGCAGGACGGTCTCGATCAGCATGCAGATCGCCGGATCGTCGTCCGCGACCAGTACTCTCCAGCGACGCTCCTGGTCCACTCCGGCGCCATTCGCCGGTCGCGCTTTTCAGCCTCGCACCTCCCCTTCAGCGTGGGTAAACTTTCGGTGATGAAGCGTGAAGGGGCAGCTCTCCTCTTCCCGCTCTTCCTCGTGCTGCTCGTGGCAGCGGTTGCGCTCCCGATTCTTTCCGTGTTGCTCGCCGTTTCGCCCGGCGAGGTGATCGCGGCATTCGGCGCGCCGCACGTGCGCGATGCCGTGCGCACGTCGTTTCTTGCGTCCTTGATGGCGACCGCCGCGGCGAGCGTGCTCGGCGTGCCCGCGGGGTACGCGATCGCGCATGCCCGGGCGCGCGTTCGCATGGCGGCGCTGTTCGCTCTCGCGCTCCCGCTCGCGTTTCCGCCGGTCGCGTCGGGAGTCATGCTCCTCTCCTTCCTTCGCGCGACGCCGGTGCCGGAGACGCTCGTGGGCGTTGCGACCGCGGAGTTCTTCGTTTCGGGCTCGTTCGTCGCCATCGCCGCAGCGGCGGCATTTTCCGTCCTCGACCCGATTTACGCCGACGCGGCGCGTACGTTGGGCGCAAGCGAATGGCGCATCTTCTTGCGCGTCGCCCTTCCCGCTGCGGCCGGCAACGTCGGGGCCGGCATTGCATTCGCGTGGCTGCGCGCGATCGGAGAGTATGGCGCCACGAGCATCGTCGCATACCACCCCTCCTCGCTGCCCGTGCAGGTATACGTCACGCTTTCGGCATCGGGGGTACGCGAAGCGCTCGCGCTATGCTATGGATTCGTGGTGCTCGCGGCGATCGTACTCGTTCTCCAGTGGATTCTTCGCCGCAGCATGGTACAGTAACGACCGTGATCGAACGGCTAGTCGCCCCCGGCTCCTCGTTTCAAAAGCGCTTCTTCTTTCTCGCTCGGCGCTTCGTCGCAGGCGAGACGATCGACTCCGCGATCGCTGCCGTGCGCGGACTCAACGATGCGGGAATGGCCGCCTCGCTCGATTTTCTCGGCGAGGACGTGCTCGACCGGGCGACGGCCACGAGGACGACCTCTACGTATATCGCAATGCTCGATGCGATAGGCTCCTCCGGCGTACGCAGCAACGTCTCGGTGAAGCTCACGGCGATCGGGATACTGATCGACGAGGGATTCGCGCTGGAAAACCTCGTCCGCATCCTCGAACGCGCGAAGAGCAACGCCGACCCGTTCGTGCGGATCGACATGGAAGGCAGCGCGCTCACCGAACGCACCCTCGCGCTCTTCGAGCGTGCCTTCAGGCTGCACGACAACGTCGGCATCGTTCTTCAGGCGATGCTCAAACGCACCGCTGCCGATGTGGAGCGTGCGATCGCGCTCGGCGCGCGCGTGCGCCTGTGCAAAGGAGCGTATCGCGAGTCCTCCGCAGTTGCCTACGCCGCGATGCCGGAGATCCGCGCCGCGTACGCGCGCCTCGCCGAGATCCTTCTCGTGCGTGGGACCTATCCCGGCATCGCAACCCACGACCGCCGCTTGATCGCGGCGGTCACGGACGCCGTGCGCCGCGACGCCATCGCGACCGATCGGTTCGAGTTTCAAATGCTCTACGGCTGTCGCCCGCAGCTCCAGCGCCGGCTCGTCGCCGAGGGGTACCGCATGCGCATCTACGTGCCGTTCGGAACGCACTGGGCTGGATATTTCTATCGCCGCGTCGCCGAACGCCGCGAAAACGCGCTCTTCGCGTTCTCGTCGATCTTCAGCCGGTGATCTCGTGCGCGCGGTAGTGCAGCGCGTCTCCCGCGCCGCCGTGCGCGTCGGCGAGCGGACCGTTGGTGAGATCGCAGGCGGCCTCGCCGTCCTGCTCGGCGTCGGCGACGGCGACACGGAGCACGACGCACGCTGGATGGCGGAGAAGATCGCGAACCTGCGCATCTTTCGCGACGATGCCGGCCTCATGAATCGCTCGCTGCTGGAAACCGGCGGCGACGCGCTGCTCGTCTCGCAGTTCACGCTGTACGGCGACGCTCGCAGAGGCCGGCGGCCGTCCTTCGTTGCCGCGGCGAAGGAGCCGCTCGCGAGCGAGCTCTACCGTCGCACGGGTGCCGAGCTCGAGCGCCTGGGGGTGCGCGTGGCCTACGGCGAGTTCGGTGCCGACATGGATGTCGAGCTCGTCAACCAGGGCCCGGTGACGATCCTCCTCGATTCGAAGCCGTCCCGCACGTCACCCGACGACGTGCCGGCGTGACGCCAAGCGGGCGCTGACGTCGCCGCCGACGATCGTGAGAACGTGAATGCGCTTGCGCGTCGACGCGTCACCGGCCGATGTTTCACGGGAGCCGCTCGTCCCTGACGCGCTCGACGCGCAGGACGCGATCGGACTCCACGAGGCGGCCGAGCACGTTGAACCCGCTCGTCACCCGTCCGAAGACCGTGAAATCCCGGTCCAGGTGCAGCTGCGGTGAGAGCGTGATGTAGTACTGCGTCCCGGCCGAATCGCGAATGGCGTGCGCGTTCGGGCCGGTCGTATAGTTCATCCCCATCGAGATCACGTAGCTGCCCTGTGCGATCGGGTTCTCTTCCGCGCCGATGGCATAGCCGGCGTCGCCGTTGCCGTTGTCGTTCGGGTCGCCGGTCTGCACGACGAAATCGGGAACGATGCGAAACCAGCGATTGCGGTCGTAGTAGCCGCGGTTCGCGAGGTTCAAGAAGTTCTCGACCGTCATCGGCGCCCATTCGGGGAAGAGCGTGACGTACACGTTCCCCTTGGTCGTGACGATGCGTACGCGCGGATGCGGCCCCGGAGCCGGCCCGCCCATCGCCGCAGCGGTCGTAGGATCGAGCGCGGGCTGCAGGATCGCGCCGGACGGCTGCGGCCGCCGCGGACGGCCGCGTGCGGGCGTGCGCGCGCGAGCGGGCAAGGCCGCCAACGAATCCGGACGCGGCGCGGGAACGTGTACGTAGGCGGGGATCTCGGTCCAGTGCTGGGTCGGCGGCAGCCCGTGGAGCGCGCGAAGCGTTTCACCGGCTTGCTCTTGAACGCGCCACGACGGATCGTGCAGCAACGGCAGCACGAGCGCGAGATCGCTCGCCTCGCCGCGCTTGCCGATCGCACGCACCGCCTCGATGCGCACGACCTCGTCGCGGTCATGCAACGCGCGCGCGAGAAAAGCGTGCGGCACGAGCCGCGCATATCCGCGAAAGACCGACCACATCGCAAAGCGGCGTACCCGCCGCGAGCGATCGCCGTTGACCGCCTCTACCAGCGCCGGCGCGGCGAGCGGCGCGTAGAAGGTCGTGGTGAAAGATTCGAGCGTCGCCGCGGCCCGTGCGCGCACGGTGGCATCGCGGTCGTAGCGAAGCCGGCGGGCGACGGCTTCGAACGCGCCGAGCACGTCGGCTTTCGGAAGACGCCCGGCCGCGGCATAGCGGTCCAAGGCATCTAGCGCGGCGAAACGCACCGCTCCGTTTGCGTCGTTCATGCCGGCGAGGATCGCCGCGCTCCGGCGTCCGCTCGCGATCAATCCGATCCCGTAGAGGCTCATCGCGCGCACGGCGGCTCGCGCATCGTGGAGGTGAGCTGCCAGCAGCGGCTCCCCGGCAGCACGCTTGGTCCTGCCGATGGCCAGCGCCGCCCGGACCGCGACGATCTCGTTGGGCGAGGCGAGGGCAGCTGCCAAAACTCCTCCGCCGAGCGAGCGTGCTTGCTCGGCTTGGACGACCGGGACCAGGCTGGCGTTCCCTACTGTGGCTGCGAGCGCCGGCAAGGCCGCCAAAAGCACCAGTGGAGCGGCCTTCCCGAGTAAAGCGAGCGCGCGAACCATCAATATCTCCTCCAAAGCAAACAAACCGGCCCGAACTAGCGTTCTACATAGTGGAGCTTTCACCGACCCCCCTCCCTGGGGCGCTACGGCTTACTCATTCGCAGGTATTGGAACCCATGACACCAGAGACAACGAGCCCCAAGAACGGAGCGAGCCTTTCCGTCCGGGAAGCCGGACAGAAAGGCGGCGAGACCGTTAAGAGAAAGTACGGTCCGGAATTCTACGAGCAGATCGGCCGCAAAGGCGGTCTAGCGACGAAGAAAGCCCACGGGCATACCTTTTACGAGCAGATCGGCAAGAAAGGTGGAAAGAAGGGCGGCGAAGCGACGCGCGATCGCTACGGCCCGGATTTCTATGAACGGATCGGACAAAAAGGCGGTCAGCGCGTCAAACAGCTCATCGAAGAGGGGAAGCGCGCTGCTTTGGCCGCAGAGGCCGAGGAGAAGGCGAGCTAGAGAGCTCGCGCTTGCGGCGCTCGCCGCAGCGTCTTTTTCGCTGCCGTTGATCGGCGGATCGGCGGCAGCGCTTCCCGTTCCAAGGCCGACGCACTCGCCCGCCGTGCGCGCGAGCGCGTCTCCGGCTGGGTCGCCCGTCACGGGTCTCGCGTTCGGCTCCGAGGCGATCTTCGTTCTCGACGATCGGATCTCGTCGTCGGCCAACAAGGCCGGCGACGTCATTCGCATGCATCTGAAAAGCGACTTACGCGTCGGCGGGCGTGTCGTCGCACCGGCGGGCACGCCAGACCTCGTGCACGTCGTCGACACGTCGGCGGCCCAAATGCTCGATCGCTACGGTTTCGTCGACATCTACGTCGATCCGCTGCATCTCTCCGACGGGCGAGAGATTCCGCTCGGGGTCGCGACGACGCGCCTGTCGCCGCGCGATACGGCGGGCCATGAATCGACCGTTGCGATTGAAAACACGCTCGAAGACATCGTCGTCCCGTACGCCGTGCTCTTTCAGATCGCTCGCCACGGACGAAACTTCGTCATCGGTGCCGGCGCCGAGTTGAAAACGCGCCTCTTGGCGACGTTGAGGCAAACGCGTGCGGGAATCGCCATCGAAACGCCGCAACCCTTCGCTGCGACCGTCGAGACGCCCGGCGCGGCGTTTCAGGCGCTTCCGATCGCGCGGCCGATGCCGCACGCACCGCCCCCGCCCACGCCAGCACCACCGCCGCCCACCGCGACACCTTCGCCGACCCCGACCCCCTCGGTTTCCCCAACACCTACGTAAGGAGGACCCTCGTGCTCACCCGCATCATCGGAGCAACGCTTGCGTTCAGCATCACGGCTGCAGCCGCGCTGGCCGCGCCCACCCCAAAACCGGCCACGCTCTCTCCCAAACCACAAGCCAGCGAAGTCGCCTTCGTCACGCACATCACGCAGACGCTGACGGCAACCTATCCGACCGTCGCCGATGCCGAACGCGCCGGCTATTTCCGGTACACGAATGAAGACAACACCGGCGCGATCAGTTACGCCAATCTCCACTGGACCTCGAACGACTGGAACCATCCGAGCCAACTCTGGTACGACGTTCACGGCAATCTTCTCGGCGCGGACTTCTCCGAGCCGTACGTTGCCGGCAAGCCTCCCTCGCTCTGGGGCGTCCTCCCGGGCCGGTGGATCCACATTCCCGAGCACGTGCACTACGTGCTCGTGGGCGCGCATGGACCTCAGGGCTTCGAGCACGGCGTCGAAGCCTCGGCGTTCACTGCAGCCGGCGGAAGCCTCGCCGACCCTCAGGTGGCGACGCTCGTAAAGATGCACAAGGTCAAGTCCGCATCGCAGGTTGCGCGGATCTTCACGTTTGCGAACATTTGGGATCTCATCGTCTGGGTGAAGCGGAACCCGAACGGTGCTTTCGCCGAGAAGAATCCGCTCGTCCACCCGAGCTCCACCCCCGCGCACGACAGCATGTAGTTCTCGAAGGCGAGAGCGCACGGCGACGACAGCCTGGGGCCAAAACGCGGGTATTTGGCTTCAGGCTTAGGAGCCGAGTGGGCGAGGTTTACTACGGTAAATGAGCCCCGAGGCGACAACAGCCTGGAGCCAAAGAACCGCGTTTTTACTCATTTGACCAGTAGTCTTTGAGAGCTTTGCCGCGCGACGGGTGGCGTAGCTTGCGCAGCGCCTTTGCTTCGATCTGCCGTATGCGCTCGCGCGTAACGCCGAACTCTTGGCCGACCTCTTCGAGCGTGCGTTGATGGCCGTCTTCCAGCCCGAAGCGTAAGACGAGGACTTTGCGTTCGCGCTCGGTGAGGTTTTGCAGCACGTCCTGCATCTTCTCTTTGAGGAGCATGACCGACGCCGCTTCGGCCGGCGCGACGGCTTCCTGATCCTCGATGAAGTCGCCGAGGTGGGAGTCCTCTTCTTCGCCGATCGGCGTTTCGAGAGAGATCGGCTCCTGCGATATCTTCATGACCTCGCGCACCTTCTCGGGGCTCAAGCCCATGGCACCGGCGATCTCTTCGACGGCCGGCTCGCGACCGAGCTCCTGGAGCAGCTGGCGCGACACCTTGACGAGACGGTTGATCGTCTCGACCATGTGCACCGGTATGCGGATGGTCCGCGCTTGATCGGCGAGCGCACGCGTGATAGCCTGGCGTATCCACCAGGTCGCGTATGTCGAGAACTTGTACCCTTTGCGATAGTCGAACTTCTCTACCGCGCGGATCAGCCCGAGATTTCCCTCTTGGATGAGGTCGAGAAAGAGCATCCCGCGGCCGACGTACTTCTTTGCGATCGATACCACGAGGCGAAGATTCGCCTCCGTGAGCTGACGCTTCGCTTCATCGCCGTCGAGGATGATCGCATTGTCGGCAGTCCCGTTCTTACTCGTCTCGAGCTCGCCCGCCTCGATACGCATGGCGAAGGACTTCTCTTCTTCCATCGAAAGCAGCGGCACGCGACCGATCTCTTTGAGATACATGCGAACCGGATCGTCGAGCGAGAGACCGTCGGGAACTTGCTCCGGAGCCTCTTCCTCGACCTCGGCCTTCTCTTCTTTTTGCTCGTCGTCGATCTCGATGCCCATGCCCGAGAGCTCCTCGAAGAGCTCGTCGATCTGCTCGGGCGTGACGTCTTCCAACGTCTCGAGCGCCGAGTAGATCTCTTCCTGCGTGAGCGTACCGCGCGTCTTCCCGCGTGCGGTGAGTCGCTTCTTTGCCTCGTCGAGCGTCGCCGGCGGCGCTTCGGTGGGAGGCGCTGCGGCGGTAGCCGTGCCCTTCTTACGCTGCATAGCTCTTTCTCTCACCTCCTTTCTTTCCAATTTTTTCACGCTTTCACTTTCCTTAATTTCGACACGAGCATCTCGGATTCTTTACGAAGCTCGTCTGGAATCGGTTCCCCTGCCGTAAAGGCTTCGTCAATACGGCCTCGCAGCTCGCGGTATCGGCTCTCGGCGGCTCCCCGCTCGATACGCTGCGCGATGCGCTCCAGGTGCGCTCGCCGCTCGCCGCTGTCGCCGAAGCGGACGGTCGGGCTGCGATCGCGGCTGCCTTCCGCGGCGAGCAGGCTGAGCGCGGCGGGATCCTCCGCGAAGAGCGCCATGAGATCGGCGGCTGTCGACGCCTCGCCCGCAGAGAGCACGATCCGCTCGTAGATCCCGCGGTACCGCGGATCGCGAAAGCTCGACGGGTGAATGCGCTCCGCAAACTCTAGAGCGAGCGCCGGCTCCTCGAGAACGATGCTCATGACTTCACGTTCGAATGACAGGGGTTCCACCGCTCCCGGCGCGGAGGAACGAACCGGCGCATACCGGCTTCCCGTCGCGTCGCTTCGCGGTGAGAAGTTCGCCGTGTTCGTGAGGAATCGGCTATTTCGAAGATCGTCGGCGCTGACCTTCAGGCGATCGGCAATGTATTGCCGCCACCGATCCCACTCTTCGCGCGGCGTCATCGCGCGTATCAGCCCTTCGGCTTTGCGCGCGACGACCGCCGGCGAGGAGAACCCGTCGCGCAGCCGATCGATCTCCGGGTCGAGCCGGAACTCGATGGCCGGCTTCGCACGTTCCAGCAGAGCCTGGAAGCCTTGGCTTCCGTGCTCGCGGACGTATGAATCGGGGTCCGCGCCAGGCGGCAGGAGCACGACGCGGACACTCGAGCCCGCATGCTCCAGCACTTTAGACGCAATATCCACTGCTCTGGTTGCAGCCACCTCTCCGGCCGCATCCCCGTCGAAGCAGAGAAAGATGTTCTCGGCGTACTTGCGCAGCTCGTTTACCTGCTCCAGGGTGAACGACGTCCCGAGAGAAGCCACGGCATTCTCGAAGCCGGCTTGGTGAAGGGCGATGCAGTCGAGGTAGCCCTCGACCACGACGAACGCGCCTTCCCGCTGCGCCGCTCGCCTCGCGACGTTCAAAGCAAAGAGATGCCGCCCTTTGGTATAGACGGGCGTCGTCGCCGTGTTCAGGTACTTCGGCTCATCGTCCCCGAGCGCGCGTCCGCCGAAGGCGATCACTTCGCCCGTGGAAGCCAGCGTCGGGATCATGAGGCGGTCGCGGTAGAAATCGTAGAAACCGCCGCTCTCCTTCGGCTTCACCAACCCCGCCTTGGCCGCGATGCGCACGTCGATGGCGTTGCGCTGCAGCTCGCCGACGAGGCCGTCCCACGACGCGGGTGCGTAGCCCAGTCCAAAGCGTGAAACCGTTTCGGCGGAGAAACCCCGGCGCTCGAGATACGCGCGCGCTTTTGCCCCGGCAGCGCTTGCGAGCGTGCGGGCGAAAAACGCGGCCGCGAGTCGGTTTGCCTCGAAGATCGTCTCCCGCTCGCCGCGCATTCGCGCCGCCTGCGGGCTCTCGGGCTCGAGCTCGACACCGGCTTTCTGCGCGAGCATGCGCACGGCGTCGTTGAACGGTACGCCTTCGCGCTTCTGCACGAAGCTGATCACGTCGCCGCCCACGCCGCACCCGAAACACTTGAAGAAGCCGCGATCGGGATGGACGTGAAATGACGGCGTCTTTTCGTTGTGGAACGGGCAGAGGCCGACGAGGTCGTTTCCACGCTTGCGCAACGGCACGTACTGCGCGATGAACGTAGCGATATCGACGCGTGCGTGGATCTCTCGGAGTGCGGACTGATCGAAGCGCATGGATTGCTTTACCGGAGATTCGGTCGCCTGCACGAATCCCCCTCACCATGAAGCGGATCTTCGATCCCGTCCACCGTTTCATCGAGCTGGACGATGGCGAGGCGAATCTGCTCGATCTGTCGCAGTTCCAGCGCCTACGCCGCCTGCGCCAGCTCGGCCTCGCCTACCTTGCCTTTCCCTCGGCGGAGCATTCGCGGTTTACGCACGCGCTCGGCGCTCTCGCCGTCGGCAGCAGAGCCTTCGATTCGATCGTGCGGCACGGCGCGAGCTTCTTCTCCGACAGCCGCCAGGTTGCGTATCAGCGGCGCCTCGTTCGAGCGGCCCTTCTCCTCCACGATATCGGACACGGCCCGTTCAGTCATGCGTGCGAAGCGGTACTCGGCGTGCGCCATGAGGACCGCACGAAGGAGTTGCTCGCGCTCCCCGATCTCCGCACCGCTCTGGAAGCGCTCGACGTCGATCCGGATGACGTCCTCGGCCTCGTGCTCGGCGATCCCAAGACGCGTTACCCCGCGTTGCGCGAGCTGGTAAGCGGGCCGAATCTCGACGCCGATCGCATGGACTACCTGCAGCGGGATGCCTATTTCACCGGCGTCGTGAGCGGGCGTTTCGACGTCGAGCAGATGCTCGAGTCGCTGCGTCTCTACGAGCGAGACGGAGCGCTCGTGCTCGGCATCGATTCGCGCGGCGTCGTCGCGCTCGAATCGTTCGTCACGGCGCGCTACATGATGTTCGCGTCGGTCTACTTTCACCACACGACGCGCGTCTTCGAGCACATCCTGCACGAAGTGCTGCAGGAACTCTGGCCGAACCCGCGCGCGCTCGACGCGATCGACGAGTTCTTGCGCTGGGACGACTTCCGCGTACTCAACGAGCTCGGCAACGCGAAGAGCGAAGCCGCAAAGGCCTTGCGCGAGCGCGTGCGCGTCTACGTGCTCGCCGCCGAGTTCAATGCCGAGAGCGACCTGCGCGCGTTCGAGGCCTGCGAGCGCTCGCTGCGTGAGCGCTACGGCCCGGAGAACGTCTGGGCCGACGAGCAGGCGCAAGTCATGCACCGCCTCCCGCTCGTCGCCGACGCGTCACGGCCGACGGTATGGGTCGGCACGCCGGCGGGTCTCGTCGATGCCCGCGTCGCCTCCGACTTGATCGCGAAACTCAGCGGCAATGCGTATTGGAGAAAGCTCTTCGTACGACGAACCGCGGTCGACGTGGCCGAAGCGCGTAAGCTGTGCGCGCTGATGGTCGCGTCGCTACGCACATGAACGACTCCACCTGACGCTGCGCGTACAGGATGGAGTTTCGTGTTGCTCACGCTGATTGCGCGAGGCACCCGGTCGGTTCCCGGCCGGTGCGGGCGAACGCCCACAAAAGATTCACGCGAGCGGCGTTCCGATCGCGTGACAGAACCAAGCCGCACGAGCAAACGTGCTGGCGCTCCGAGAGCGCTTTCTTGCGCTGCGCTCCGCAGCCGCTGCACGTTTGACTCGGTTTAACTTTGCGCGAGGGAACCTCGACGTACTCGACACCAGCTTCTGCCGCTTTGTATCGGAGCATGGCGAGAAATGCGCTGGGGGCCGTCGCGAGAATCTCGCGATTGAGGCCTTTCGGGCGACGTTGCGTCACTTGCGCCGACTGCGCGTTGAGGCCGGCTACTGCACGTCGACGGCGCGCAGGTCGGTCAGATCGCGCATTTGGTCGTATGCCGACAGGCTTTTGCGTTGCAGCCGCCAGGCCGCGATCCGCTGCTCCAACGCGGCGTTATAAAGCCGCTGGTGCAAGCCGAGCATATCGAGCAGCACAGCCTCTTGCGAATGCGACGGATAGAGGCGATAGACGACCTTGCTCGAGACTGACTCCATCCTAACCGTACTTTACGCTGGTCGTATGACATACGGGTGGTATTGAGCGCCCTGCCGGGCGCTGCGGCGCTTCACCACCAGCCGACGGCGGGAGACGCCGTATGGCTGGAGCACTGCGCCGCCTTTTGGTAGCGATCCCGGCCGCTACTCCAGGATGCCCAATGCCGCTTGGGCGGCGGCGAGGCGTGCGATCGGCACGCGATACGGCGAGCACGAGACGTAGTTGAGCCCGAGCTGATCGCAAAACGCGACCGATGACGGCTCCCCACCGTGCTCGCCGCAGATGCCGATCTTCATCTCTTTGCGCGTATTTCTGCCGAGTTCGACGGCGGTACGCATCAGCGAGCCGACTCCCTTGCGGTCGAGGACCTGGAAGGGATCGTCGCTCAAGATGCGCTGCTCCAGATAGCGCGGAATGAACGAGTTCTCCGCGTCGTCGCGGCTGAAGCCGTACGTCGTTTGCGTGAGGTCGTTCGTTCCGAACGAGAAGAACTCGGCATCGCCGGCGAGTTCGTCCGCGATGATGCACGCGCGCGGAAGCTCGATCATCGTGCCGACGTGATAGGAGATGGCGCAGCCCCGCTCTTTGATGACCTCGTCCGCGATGCGACGTGCGTTTTCGCCGGTGATCTGCATCTCGCGCACGCTGCCGACGCCGGGAATCATCACCTCGGGCCGAGCGTCGACGCCGCGTTGCACGAGGTCGCACGCAGCCTCGAAGATCGCGCGCACCTGCATCGCATAGATCTCGGGGTAGAGAATCCCCAAGCGGCAGACGCGCAGGCCGAGCATCGGGTTCTGCTCGTGCATCTGCTGCACGCGCTTGAGCACGGCGTCGCGCGCTTTATACTCGGCGGAATCGACGCCCTTCGTGAGCCGCAGCTCCGTCGTCTCGACGAGCAGCGTCTCGAGCGACGGCAAAAACTCGTGCAGCGGCGGATCGAGCAGGCGAATCGTCACCGGCAGGCCGGCCATGGCCTCGAGAATGCCGACGAAGTCTTCGCGCTGAAACGGCAGCAGCCGCTCGAGCGCGGAGGCGCGCGCTTCGGGCGTGTTCGCGAGGATCATCTCCTGCACGACCGGCAGGCGGTCTTGCTGCATGAACATGTGCTCGGTGCGGCAGAGGCCGATGCCCTGCGCGCCAAGCTCGCGCGCTTTGCGCGCATCCTCGGGCGTGTCGGCGTTTGCCCAGACGTCGAGCCTCCGCTCCGCGTCCGCCCACGAGAGCAGCGTCGCGAGCCGCTCGGGCAGCTTTGCCGGCGGCGGAATCAAACGCAGTTTTCCGACCGCGACGTTTCCCGTCGACCCGTCGATCGTGATCCAGTCGCCCTCTCCGAAGCCGACGCCGTCGAGCGAGGCACGTTTGTTGCGCCGGTCGATCTGCAGCGCTTCGCATCCCGCGACGCAAGGTTTTCCCATGCCGCGCGCCACGACGGCGGCGTGCGAGGTCGCACCGCCTTTCGCGGTGAGCACGCCCTTCGCAGCGATCATACCGTGCACGTCGTCGGGCGTGGTCTCCACGCGCACGAGGACGACGTCCTCGCCGCGCTGCGCCCACGCAACGGCGTCGTCCGCGCTGAAGACGACGCGCCCCGTGGCCGCACCGGGCGAGGCGTTGAGGCCCTTTGCCGCGACCTCGAAATGCTCGCCGGGATCGATGCGGGCGTGGAAGAGCTGATCGAGCGCTCCTGCGTTGACGCGCGCGATAGCGGTACGGCGATCGATGATCCCTTCGTCGACGAGATCGAGCGCGATGCGGACTGCCGCCTCGGCGCTACGCTTCGCGGAGCGCGTCTGCAGCATGTACAGCTTGCCGCGCTCGACCGTAAACTCGAGATCCTGCACGTCGCGATAGTGGCGCTCCAGACGCTGCGCGATCTCGACGAATTGCTTGTAGATCTGCGGCTGCGTGCGCTCGAGATCCAGGATGCGCTCCGGCGTACGAATGCCGGCCACCACGTCCTCGCCTTGCGCGTTGCGCAAATACTCACCGAAGAGCACGCGCTCGCCGGTATTCGGGTCGCGCGTGAACGCAACGCCCGTTCCCGAATCGTCGCTCATGTTGCCGAAGACCATCTGCACGATATTGACGGCCGTGCCGAGGTCGTCGGAGATGCGATTGAAGCGCCGGTAGTCGATGGCGCGCTTGGAGTTCCACGAGTTGAAGACGGCTTCGACGGCGCCGACGATCTGCGCGCGGATGTCCTGTGGGAATCCCACTTTCGCGTGCCGCGCGACGAGCTGTTTGTATTCGGCAACCACGCGCTTCCACGAAGCGGCGTCCAGCTCCGGATCGCTCTTGACGCCGAGCTCCTGCTTGCGCGAGTCGAGGATCTCCTCGAAGTCGTGCTTCTCCATGCCGAAGACCGTCGTCGAGTACATCGTGATGAGGCGCCGGTACGCATCCCAGGCGAAGCGCTCGTTGTTCGTCAAGCGCGCGAGACCCTCGACCGTTTCGTCGTTGAGCCCCACGTTGAGGATCGTATCCATCATACCGGGCATAGAGAACTTCGCGCCGCTGCGTACCGAGACCAACAGCGGGTCGCGAGCATCGCCGAAGCGCTTTCCGGTTCGGCGCTCCAGCTCGCCGAGCGCGGCATTCAACTCGTCGAGCAACGGCTGGGCAATCGTCTTGCCGTCCTCGTAGTAGCTCAGGGACGCCTGCGTCACGATCGTAAAGCCGAGCGGCACCGGAAGGCCGGCGGCGGTCATGACGGCAAGCCCCGCACCTTTCCCGCCGAGAACGTCCTTCGACGTCTGGCCTTCGTCAAAAAAGTATATCTGCTTAGCCGCCGGTTGCATGCGCACGCTCACGCTCGTTCCTCCACATACTCGCGCAGCTTCTCACTGCCGATGCGCTCCTGGCGCATCGAATCGCGCTCGCGAACCGTGACGCTGCCGTCGTCGAGCGTCTCGTAGTCGACCGTAACGCAGAAGGGCGTCCCGATCTCATCCTGACGCCGGTACAGCTGGCCGATGTTGCCTTCGTCGTATTGCGTACGGAAATGCGGACGTAGGGCGCGTTCGATGCTTCTCGCGCGCTCCACGAGCTCGGGCTTGTTGCGGGCGAGAGAAAAGACCGCGAGCTGTACCGGGGCAATGTATGGATGCAACCGTAACACGGTCCTCTCGGTCTGTTTTCCGTTCGGATCGAGGCTCGTTTCCCGCTCGTACGCGTCGACGAGAAACGTCAGCATCGTCCGGTCGACGCCTGCCGAGCTCTCGATGAGCAACGGCGTCTCGTGCTGCTTCGACGCCTCGTCGAAGAAGCGCATATCCTTGCCCGAGAGACGCATGTGCGCCTCCAGGTCGTACGTACCGCGGTGCGCGATCGATTCCAACTCACCCCAGCCCCACGGAAAATGGTATTCGACGTCGACACCGGCCTTCGCGTAATGGGGCCGCTCTTCCGGTTTGAGCTCGTAGAAGCGCAGGCGGTCAAGAGCGATGCCGTAGTTCGCGTACCAGGCTTTGCGCCGCTCCACCCACTCCCGAAAGACGTCCATGTCCTTCCCATCGTCGGGCACGAAGTACTCGAGTTCGGCCTGCTCGAACTCGCGCACGCGATAGGTGAGGTTACCGGGTGTGATCTCGTTGCGAAACGCCTTGCCGATCTGCGCGATCCCGAAGGGCGGACGCTTGCGCGACGTCTGGTAGACGTTCTTGAAGTTGACGAAGATGCCCTGAGCCGTCTCCGGCCGCAGGTAGGCGAGCGCCGACGTGTCCTCCATGGGGCCGACCGACGTCTTGAGCATCAGGTTGAAGTTTCGCGGCTCGGTGAACGAGTTCGCGCTTCCGCAATCGGGGCAGCGCGTGCGATCCTTCAAGTGGTCGTAGCGAAAGCGATGCTTGCAGACGCGGCAGTCCACCATGACGTCGTGAAACGCCGCGACGTGGCCCGAGGCCTCCCACGTAGCGGGGTGCATGATGATCGACGAGTCGAACGCGACGACGTCGTCGCGAAGCTCGACCGTGTCGCGCCACCACGCGTTCTTCACGTTGCGCTTCATCACCGCGCCGAGCGGACCGTAATCCCAGAAGCCCCCAAGGCCGCCGTAGATCTCGCTCGATTGAAAGATGAAGCCGCGCCGCTTCGCGAGCGCGGTAATCTCTTCCATCGTGACAGGGATCAACTCCCGCGCAACACTCCACGGTAGCGTCGGCCCCGCCAATCGACGCCGACCGAGCCCGTGAGCCGCGCGACGGAGGTCGCGCAGATGGCAAGCAGCACGACGAAACCAGCGGGAAGCCACGCACAGGATCCCGCGGGGAATCGCATGCGCCTCATTCCGAGCTCCGCAACGAACAAGCCGGCAAGAAAGGCGACCGCGAGAACGCCGGCGAGCGCCCAACGATGGAAGAGCAGGAGCACCACTACTGCGAGCGGCGTAATCGGGGAGATGAGCGCGAGGCCGAAGAGCCCCGCAACGGCTTCGGCCGTCCGCTCGCGCATGCCGAGCGCGAAGTTCTTGACGAAACCACTCCAAATCTCCGCAAACGACCGGTACATGCGCGTGCGCACGAGATCGTTCGCGCCGAGAAGCGTGATTCGAAACCGGCCATCACGTTTGAGATGCCGCGCAAACTCGAGATCTTCGGCGATCTCGTTCGCGACGACGGCGTGGCCGTCGGTCGCTTCGTATAATGCGCGCGACAGCAGGAGATACTGGCCGTTGAACATCGCCGCTCTCTTGCGCGGGTCTCCGATGGCGGCGAGGTGCCCCGTCGCGAGCACGATCGTCCACAAGATCGCCGGGAGCAGCGCGCGCTCCGAGAACGACTTCATCTCCTGCGTCGTGAGAAGACTGAGCGCGCCGACATTGCGCTCGCGCGCGGTCTGCACGGCAGAGGATGCCGCAAGGGGATGATGCACCGTATCGGCGTCGGTGCACAACAGCCACTCGCCTCGAGCCGCGCGCTCCCCTTGAACGAGCGCCCACGATTTTCCGACCCAGCCTTGCGGGAGCGGCGCTCCGTGTATCAGGCGCAACTGCGAATGCTCTTTGGCGATGCGCGCAACGATCGATGCGGTTTCGTCGTCGGATTCGTCGTCGACGACGATCACTTCGAACGCCGGATAACGCTGGGCGAGCAGCGAGCGCACGCAACCTTCGATTTGGCGCTCCTCGTTACGTGCGGGCACGACGATGGAGAGAAATGGAAGATCGGCTTCGGGCTCCCGCACGACCATCTCGTCGCGCGAACCGAATACGAAAAGCATGCTGCGGGCGGCCAACACGACGTTGGCGAGAACGAGGAGCGCTATGGCTTCTAACAACGCGCTTGGAGTTCACGGCGCTGCTTGCTTCACCTGCCCCGGTCCCGCCCCCGAGAGCTCCTTGGACCCGCTACGCTGCGCCTTCGGCTGCGTTTCGGAGCGTAATTGCCCGCAAGCAGCGGCAATATCGCGACCCATGTTGTGGCGCACCGTGACCGGGACGCCTGCTTCGTCGAGAATTCCGGCGAAGCTCCAGATGCGTTCCTCGGCGCTGCCGGCGTAGGGCGCGTCCGGCGTCGCATTGTACGGAATGAGGTTCACGTGATAGAGGTGCCCGCGCATCAACGCGGCCAGCTCGCGCGCGCAAACATCGGAATCGTTGATACCCGCGAGCATCACGTACTCGAAGAAAACCTTGCGGTGCGTTCGCTCGACGTAGCGCGCGCACGCCGCCATGAGCTCCGCGACGCCGTGCCGGCGATTCACCGGCATGAACGAGCTGCGAAGCTCGTCGTTGGGTGCGTGCAGCGAGATCGCGAGATTGACCTGGATGCCTTCACGTGAGAACGCGTCGATACGATCGACGAGCCCGACGGTTGAGATCGTGATGTGCCGGTGACCGAGTCCGAATCCCTGCGGGTCGTTGAGCAGCGCGACGGCCTCCATCACCGCGTCGTAGTTGTGAAAGGGCTCGCCCATCCCCATGAAGACGACGTTCGTGACGCGCTTGCCGCGCTCGCGCGCCTCGCGTGCGAAGTAGCGCGCTTGGTCCACGATCTCGACGGCGCTCAGATTACGGGCGAATCCCGCCTGCCCGGTCGAGCAGAACGCACACGCGAAGGCGCAACCTGCCTGCGACGAGATGCAAATCGTCGTGCGACCCTGCCGGTGCTCCATCAGCACGGCCTCGACGTCGTTCCCGTCGCCCAGCCGGAAGAGACCTTTCGACGTATGTCCGTCGCGGGAGCGTTGAATCGTTGCCGGCTCGAGCGACGAGAGCGTGACCCCGCGCTCGGCCATCCGCGCGCGCAGCGTCTTCGGCAGCGTCGTGACTTCGCCGAGCGAGGCGCACAGCTCTTTGGCGGCTGCATGGTAGAGCTGCGTCAGCCGGTACTCGCGCAGATCAAATGCTTGCGCGAAAGCCGGCACGCCGGAGAACCCAGCACGCTTCGCCGTTGCCTCGAGCCAAATCGTCCGCGCCTCGCGATTCACGCTAGGAGCTTGTCGGGCTTGGGCCATTTCCGGATTCCGATGTCGCATTTTTCTCGAAGAGGTTCGCCTGTTCCGGCATGGGCTCGGCCGGCGCCTCGTCGAGCTTGGCGCGAACCTGCTTCAGATCGTTCCACACGAGCCGCTTGACCGCGTCGATCTCTCCGCCGGTCTGGCGCAGGATGTAGGCGGGGTGGAACGTTACCATCAACGGCGTACCTGCCGGCCCCTCGTACCAGCGCCCGCGCATCTTCGTGATCTGGAAGCCGGCGCCGAGAAACGATTTCGCGGCAGGCGCGCCAAGCGCGAGAATCACGGACGGGCGAATTAGGTCGATCTGGCGATCGAGAAACGGGCGGCAGTTCGCGATTTCTTGCGGATCGGGAGGCCGGTTGCGCAACCCACCGGGCGTGCCAAGCGTCGGGCGGCATTTAACGACGTTGCAGATGTAGACATCTTCGCGAGCGAGGTCGATCGCGGCCAGCATCTTGTCGAGCAACGCTCCGGCACGGCCGACGAACGGCCGCCCGAGCCGATCTTCGGTCTCGCCCGGGCCCTCTCCGATCACCATCAGCGCGGCGTACGGGTCGCCTTCGCCGTAGACATTGCGCTGTCGCTGCGCGCCGATCGCGCACTTTCGGCAGGCATCCGCGAGCGCCGCAGCATCGGCAAGATCGCGCGTGCGTCGCTCGCGCTCGCTCGCGTTCACTCGCGCTCGAGATCCAGCGCGCGCCCATACGCCGTGACCGTGCAGGCTCCATCTTCTTCGGCGACGTGGAACTGCACGCCGACAACGGCGTTTGCTCCCATCGCGTCGGCGTTTCGGCTCAACGCCGCAAGCGCTTCGCCACGCAGCTCGTCTGCCTCCGAGAGCGATTCGATGGGCGCGAGACCGATCAGCATGCCAAGGCTGCGAAACGTAGAGCGCAGCACGTTGCGCGGACGCGACGCGTTTGCGCAGACGTATCCCAGGTCTCGGCGTCTCCTATAGCCCGCGACCTCCTCGAAGGTTACGACGTTCTCAATCACGCAAGCCTCGCCCGAGCATGCCGCAGGATTCACCGCCCGTGCTGATCATCCGCCTCGACGGCATCGGCGACGCACTGGCGCTCACGCCGTTGCTCGCCGCGCTCCGTTCCGCGGGCCGGCCCGTCGACCTCGTGCTGCGGGAGGACAACGCGTCCGCCTTCTCCCGCGCGGCCGTGCGGGACGTCGCGATCGCGCCCTTCGAGCTGCGGACGAACAGTGCGGAGAACGCCGCGGCGATCGCGCGTTTCGGCGTCGCGCTCGCGTCGCGCGGTTACGCAGCCGCGCTCGTCGCCACCGAAGATCCCGCCGGCTATCGCCTGGCGGTCGCAACGGCTGCCCCGCGACGCGCGGGCTTTGCGAACGGCTGGGGGAAGCCGCTCAAGACGCTCTGGGTTCGCTCGCTGCTCACGACGACGCTGTATCGCCCGGCGGGGCTCGACCGGCGCCGACGGCACGAATGCGAGGTACTCTTCGAGCTCGGGCGCGGGCTCGTGGAAGAGCGGGTGCCGACGCGCGAGCTCGCGCGTCTGCGCCCGCTCGTCCTCGAGCGCGACGTCGTTCGCCACGCAAGCGTGGCCGTGCAAGTGACGCACAAGTGGGAGCGCTTCGGCGCCGACGCTGGAGCCGTCGCGCAGCTGCTGCGCGAGCTCGCGCACCAACATCCCGTGCGCGCAATCGCTTCCTCGAGCGAGGGCGCCTTTGCGGACGCGGTGGAGCGCGCAGGCGGCGCGGCCGTCGAGCGCTTCGAGGCGCTCGAGCCATGGAAAGAAGCAATCGCTGCCGCAGCGATGCTCGTCGCTCCGGACTCGGGCGCCGTTCACGTGGCGGGCATGGTCGGTACGCCGACGGTTGCGCTCTTTGCGCGCCGGCGCGATCTCGCATACCAAGTCGCGCGGTGGCATCCGTGGGCCGCGCCGTTCTTCGTCGTTCAGATCGCAGACGACTGGATTGCGCGCACCGTTGCGGCCGTAGAAGAGCACGCCGCGGCGCGGTAGAGCGCGATCGCGCCGTCGCGCCGCACCAGCACGTAACGCCGCTCGCGCACGAGGCGCCGAAGCGTGGCGCCATACTCCTCGAGGCGAGGAGAGTCCGGATAGTCAGCGTCGACGAGCGCGAAGCACGCGGCAAGCGGCTGCGACGCACGCTCCGGAAGCACGCCGGCGTGCGGATCTCCGAGCGCAAGATGCGTGTACGCTTCCTCTTGCGTCGCGACGTCGAGACCCGCGGGCAGCGTCGCGAGGAAGAGATCGAGCCGCGCGTCCCGCGCGCGCGGCGCGTGCAGGTTCAGGCCGGGATGCAGCGGATCGGCAACGGCGAACTCGACGACGCAGAGCAGCGCTGCGGCAGCGAGCAGATGCTGCGCGCGCAGCGGCGAGATGCGCCGCACGGCGAAACCGAACGGAACGAGCACGTAGCCGATCCACGCGCCGGCGTAGTGCGTGCCCATCGTGAACGTCGTCGGCATGCGCGAGAGCAACACTTCCGCAAGCGGCGCGGCGGCCAGCCACATCATGCGCGAGCGGAACGGCAAGAAGAGCAGCGGAACGAACGCCAGCAGCAGAAAGCCGGCGCGCGCGAGAATGCCGCCGGGGAAGAGCTCCCGAACGTCTGCGGCGCTCCACGCGTAGAATCGCTCCGGCGACCAATGCGTTGCGGCGACGCTCGCCGCAGGCTGAATGCCGTGGTAGAACCATACGAGCGTGACGACGCTCGCGCCACAGATCAGCAACGCCGCGCGCCCGATGGTGGTTCCACGAAGGCGCCACCAGCCGAGCAGCCCCGCGACGGCGAGGAATATCGCTTGGTCTTCCTTGACCGCGAGCGCGAGCGCCGCAAAGGCAAGCATGAGACGCCATCGGCCGGCATCGGAGGCCCAGATCGCCCACGCCACGGCGGCCGGTGCAAAGACGTTTTCGTGAAAATCCCCGAACGCGAGCCCGGCGAGCGGCGGATAGAGCCAGACCACCAGCGCCGCGAGCCGTGCGATACGGACGGGGGCGCGCGCTCCGACGAGCGCGGCAATCGGCGGAGCGACGAGCGCGCACGCAGCCGATTGCAGCGCGACGAGAGCGATCGGCGAGTGCACGACGGCAACGACGGCGCCCGCGAGATAGAGAACCGGCGAAAAGTGAAACGCCCAATGGCTGCCTTCGACCGTGTTGCAAAAGCAGCCGAACGCGCTTGCGGCAGTCTGCGCAAATATGCCGAAGTCGACGAGGTTACGGTGCGCCGCATACTTCGCCGCGCCGAGCGCGGTAAAGATTGCCGCATAGAGCAGCGCACCGAGCCAGATCAGGCGGTCACGAAGCACGTCTGCGCTGCTGCAAGTAGGACCAAACGAAGAGGTCGATCTCGCCGTCGAGCACCGCCTGTGCGTTGCCGGTCTCGATGCCGGTGCGATGGTCTTTGACGAGCTGATACGGATGTAAGACGTACGAGCGGATCTGCGAGCCCCATTCGTTCGCTTGTCGCTCCCCGCGCAAGTCGGAGAGCTGCCGGTCGCGCTCCTGGGCGGCGCGCTGGACGAGCCGCGCCCGCAGGATGCCGAGCGCGACCTCGCGGTTCTGCGCCTGCGAGCGCTCCTGCTGCGACGCGACGACGATGCCCGTCGGCAGATGCACGATGCGCACCGCGGACTCCGTCTTGTTCACGTACTGGCCGCCGGCGCCACCCGACTTGAAGGTTTCGACCCGCAGGTCGTCCGGCTTGATATCGACGTCACTTTCGCTCGCCTCGATCTCCGGCACGACGTCGACCGCGGCAAACGACGTATGGCGGCGATGCGCGGCGTCGAACGGCGAGATGCGAACGAGACGGTGCACGCCGCGCTCGCTCTCGAGCATGCCGTACGCGTTCTTTCCGCGAACGAAGAACGTGATCGATTTCAGCCCCGCCTCTTCCGCCGGCGACTCGTCGACGACGCGCGTCTCGAAGCTCTTGCTCTCGGCCCACCGCAGATACATACGCGCGAGCATCTGCGTCCAGTCCGCTGCGTCGACGCCGCCGGCGCCCGCGTTGATGCTGAGGATTGCCCCGTGCGCGTCGAACTCGCCGCTGAAGCTCGCCGCCATCTGCATCTCCTCCAGCCGTTGTCGCGCCGTCGCGAGCATCGCGTCGGCCTCCCCTTCCGCTACAGCGTCACCCGAGAAGAGGTCGAGCATCTCGCGCGCTTCCGAAAGGAGCTTGGCGATTGCGTCGAGAGCGCCGAGCTCCTCGCGCAACTCGGCGGAGTCCTTCATGACGCGCTGCGCGCCTTCGGGGTCGTTCCAGAAGCCGGACGTGCCCGCGCGGGCCTCGAGCTCGCTTAACCGGCGCTTTCTACCGGCATAGTCAAAGCCGCTCCTTGACGGCATTCAACTGCTCGTCGAGCCGGCCGATCGCCGTGCGCTGCGATTCGCTCATATCGGCGGCGCGCTTCTGGAAATTTTCCCGCGCCCCCTTGTTGGCCGAGAAGTCCGTCGTGATGGAGCACCAACGATGGAGGTAAGTCATGTACATTCAACCTTACGAGCCACAGGAGATGCCCTTGGGATCCTCACCGCTCACCGGATACGCTCCGCAAACGTGCGCACCCGAGCAAGCGCCGTTCCAAGGTGACGGGGTCTCCTCGATGATGCCCTGGAGCTCGAGCATGCCGGGAGTCGGCGATGCCGTCAGTGCGCTCAACGACGCTCCGCTCGGAATGGGCCTCGGCGGCGTGCTTTCGAATCTCACCGGCATGATGCAGCAGCTCGTGCAGATGATGCAATCGCTGCTCGGCCGCATGGGTAGCGAGTTCGGCGGCAGCGGGATGGAGCGCGGACGCTACGGCGGCTGCACGCAAGGGCCGATCCGGCGTTTCCCTCTCGACCCCGAGCAGCGCCTTTAGCGGAGACGATCGCACGCAACGCGAAACGCACGCCTCACGTGGAGGCACGAGTATGACGCCTGAATGGTTGACGGCTATCGGCACGCTCGGAACGTTCTTCGTCATCGCCGCATCGGCGGGGGCGGCGCTCGTGCAGCTCAAGCATCTTCGCAGCAGCAACCAGATCGTAGCCTTGACGGAATGCCGCGAGACGCTCGAAGCGCCGGACTTTCGCGAGGCGCAGCGTTTCGTCAGCTACGAACTTCCACGGCGCCTCGCCGACCCGAAGGAAGTGCTGCGCATCGCCCAACCGCAATCGCAGTTCGAGGGCGAGTATCAGGCGATCGACACGGTCGCGAATTTCTTCGAGAACATGGGCGTCTTCGTAAAGACCGGCATCATCGATCGCTCCCTCGCCTGCGATATGTGGGCGCACGTGGTCGTGCGTAACTGGAACGCCCTCCTACCGATCGTGACGTTCGTTCGCGAGGACCTGGGCGAGCCCGCGCTTTGGGAGAACTTCGAGTACCTCGCACACATCTGCCAACGCTTTTGCGAGACTTATAGCGGTAGCGGTTACCCGCGCCGTGCGGCGCGCATGCCGGCCGATCGTTCATTCGTCGCCGCTGTCAGCGAAGCCAGAAATCGCGCACGGGAGCTCGAAGTAGCTAACGCCGGCGCGGTGAGCGCCGAGTTGCGCGTAGATATCGTTTAGCGCGCGATCTCATTTCACGCTGTGACAGAAGTCGCATTCACAAGTCGTTCATAATGCGTTCTTCGCCGTCGTATACGATCGCAGCATGAAACGCTATCTTTCCGCCCTTTTCGCAGCGTCACTTGGCCTTTCGCTGAGCGCCGCTCTCCCGGTCGCGGCGTCAGCCGCCCCGGCTCCCCACGTCGTAACGATCACCGCGTCCGCTACCACGTTATTCAGCCCGTCGGAAATCACCGTCCACGTCGGACAGCCCGTCGAGTTGAAGATCGTCGGGCAGAGCGGCGTGCACGGGATTCAGTCCAGCGAGCTTGGAATTCCGGCAACGACGATTACGCCGGGATCTACGCAAACCATCACCTTCACCCCGGCGAAGACCGGCACGTACACGCTACACTGCACGATTCCATGCGGCATGAGTCACGGCAAGATGGCGATCGTCGTCAAGGTGGTGTAGTCGGTGATCCCCTACGCATGCTTGCTGACGTCGCTCGGCCGTAGCAGGATGCGATACCAGAAGCCCGGGTAGCCGGAGTCGTTCCACACCTTCAGGAGGACCTTCGTCGGCGGCGAGCCCGTCCAGTCGCTGATCACCCAGCTAAACTGGACGTGCTGTTTTGGGTGCAGGCTCGTCGGTGCGGCGGCTCTCGTCCCCGGCAGGTTCATCAAGTCCGGCGCGCTTTCGTTCATTTGCGATCCGTCCTTGAGCTCGAAGCCGACCTCCATGTGAGGTATCGCTATCTCCTGTGAGCTCGGGTTCTGCGCCGTCGCCGTAACGACGACGAAGCCGGAGCCGCTCAGCCCCTGCCCTTCGAGCATGGGAACGCTCGACACCGCGGACCCGGGATAGGTTTCGATCTTGTCGATGCGCAGGCGAACCGCACCGGCCATGAAGTACCGGTGGAGCGGCGCGTTCGTGATCGTTTGCGAATACGCCACAGTCGGAACGACGTACGCGGCGATACACGCGAAGGAAGCAAAAGCGCGGAGCAGTCTCACGATATACCTCTCTTTTGGGGAAAGCATTTATCTGTTCAAGGTGCGACGATCGACACCGGTGCGTTGAAACGCGAATAGCGGAGGGTCACCGGACAGTGCGGCGTTCTCGCAACCGCTTGCAGCGGCAGATCGTTCATTCCAATCCATGGGTTGCGGCGGCGGTAAGCATCGTAGAGGGAAGAGCGAGTACGAGCATGAGCGATGCAAGAAGTTTCATGATTGGGTCCGTCCTTGCGGTGACCTGCCTGCGGATAGTTGCAGCAGCGCCTCGGCTGAGTCCTACACTGCGCATGCCATCTCGCTGACATAACGCCTGTTCCTTTCGCTCGTGGCTAGTTCGCGACGAGCAGCGAAGCCTTACCACCGTTGAAGAACACGTCAGCGCCGTGCGGCGGCGTGAGAATCTGGGGCGCCCCGAGGAGGTAGCCCTGGAAGGCACCGACGCCGGCGCTCGGTGCCCGCGCCGTCAGATGCAGTTTCGCCGCAAACTCGAGGAGCGCCGGCGTTTCGATCCCCTCGGCGATCAGGATCGCGCCCATCGCCTCGGCAATCGCCAAAATCCCAGCCAGAACGGCGCGGGCCTTCGGGCTCGTCCCGTCGAGCAACAGCGTGCGATCGATTTTCACGAAGTCAAACGTCAGCGCGCTAAGCAAACTCAAGCCGGAGCTGCCGGTTCCGACGTCATCGAGAGCGACGCGTATCCCGAGCTCTTGGAGCGCTTGCGCGCTGCGAACGACTGCGTCCATGTCCTTGATCGACCGCTCGGTGATTTCGATGACGACGCGCGCGGGATCGATCTCGTGCTCGGCGAGCAACGAGCCGACCGACTCGGCTCGAAAGAGTGGGTGTTCGAGGGTGGCAGGCGTCAGATTCAAGAATATCTGCTTGCGCAAATCATTTGCTCGGACGGCTGCGAGCGCTGATTGCAAGCACAAGCGATCCAGCTCGACAACGCGACCGATGCGTTGCGCCGTATCAAATGCTTCCTGCGGACCGGCGAAGCCATATTCAAGAGGCGGACGTGCAAGCGCTTCGAACGCGAGGATATCGCCGGTCACGCTGTCCCAGATGGGTTGGAAAGCCGTCCGCATCCCGCCCTCTGTCAGCAGCTGGCGGAGCCTCGAGATGGCTTGCGCGCTCACAAAACGCGTCTGTGCCTCCATGCTCTCGAAGAGCGCGGCGGTATTCCCGCCACGTCGTTTGGCTTCGTACAGCGCGATGTCGGCCCGTTCACGCCAGTCGTTCAATGCCTCGCCGGGACGGAGCTGCGCGATGCCGACGCTTAGCGTGGCCGCGGCACGCTCGTAGGCGATCGGCGTGAGCAGACGCCGTGCTACAACCTCGGCGCCCCGCCCGCTCGTGCCCGGCAAGATGATTGCGAACTCGTCACCACCCAAGCGATACGCACCGTCGGCTTCACGCAAGCCGGTTAGGCGTTCAGCGACGTATTTGAGAACCTCGTCGCCCACGGCGTGACCAAAATGATCGTTGGTCTCTTTGAATCCGTCCAAATCGAGCACGACGAGCGAGATCACGTGGTTGCATCGCTGCGCAAGTGCCGCCGCGCTCGGCAGATCGCCCTCGAAGGCTCGCAGGTTCCGCAGCCCGGTAAGCGCGTCCCTCATGGCTGCCTTCGCCAAGAATGCGATACGCTCTTGGGCAGAGCGTTGCAAACGAGCTCGGTACACCTGCGAGAGCGCGAGGAGCAGCAACGTCGCGGCTGCTACCACCAGCGATAGCACCAGCGTTGATTTTCGCGTTCGGTCCCGGAACGCATAGTAACGATCCTGCTGTGCGTACGCCCGGTCGTACGCTCGCATCGTCTGCGTGAAGACGTACTCTTCCATCTGCGTGTAATCGCGCGCGAGGAGTGCGGGAGGGCGCGCGGCGCCGACGAGCCCCGCCATCAATGTCGCATGCACGTAACGATCGTACAGCAAGCGAATGTGCTGGGCCGCCGCCGGATTAGTCCACGCGACATGGGTCAGGTGCGCTTCGAACCAGCGGCGAGCTTGCGTGTAGGCAGCAGTCGATGCCGGCCCGCGATCGAGCCAAAGCGCGTCTTGCGCTACGAGCAAGTGCTCGGTGTACAAGCGAAGGGTCTGCAGCGACGAGGCTTCGCTGAATTTTACTTCGACTTTCGCTGCCTGCGAGGCGTCTACAGTCGGGCGGCTCGCGGCAATTGCAATAAAGGTTAGCACGACAGCGAAGGTCGCGAGTGCAAACAAAATGCTTTCGACTGAGGCATGCCGAGTAGGCATCGGCTCCACATTCATATCCTACGGTACCGCGGAGGCTACACGTTTCATCGTGTGTTAAGGTTGCGTGCAGTTTTGGGCAAGAACGCAGCATCGCTCGTGCCCGACCCTCGCGTGTCGCGCTATTGGGGCGGCAGCAACGATCTCGGAACGGCGTACGAGCATCTTCTTCCGGTTGCCGGTGGCCCGGCCTGGGACGTCTACATGTTCTACGCACCCGGCGTTGCATGGGATGGAGCAACTCCCCCGAAACCATCGTTCCGGATGCATCAACTGCGACCACAAACGCTCCACGGCTCGATGCGGCGGTATTCGCGGCCCGTGCTCGCCGAATGCTTGCAAACGCTGGGAAGGGTAGCAATCGAGTATCATGCGCGTTGAAGTACTGACGTTTGAAGGGTGCCCGAACGCGGAGGCTACGCGAGATCTCGTGCGACAGGCGGTGCGCCTCGAAGGGGTGGATGCCGCGATCGACTGCGTCGAGGTGAACAGTCTGGAAGCGGCACGCGGCGCGCGCTTTCTCGGCTCACCCTCGGTGCGCGTCGAGGGCGAGGATGTCGAGCCGTCGGCGAGCGAACGCACCGCGTACGGACTCATGTGCCGGACCTATCATTGCGCCACGGGCGTTTCCGGAACGCCGTCAATCGAGACGATCCGCGCAGCCATTCGCCGGCACGCCCCTGCCTGCGAATCCCGCGACATTCTGCGCAATCGGTGGGTCGCAGGCCCGGTATTTTTGCTGCCCTCCCTTGCGCTCGTCGCAAGCGGACTCTTCGATCTCAGTCAAGAGTGGCGAACGACCGTATGGGTGGGTGCTTTGACGACGATGGGCCTCGGGTGCGTCGCGAATGCGCTTCGGTGCAAACGCGTGCATTGCTATCTCACGGGACCGTTTTTCCTCGCCATGGCCGCGCTCTCGCTGTTGTACGGGCTCGGCGTTTTGCCGCTCGGCAAGGCCGCCTGGAACGCGATCGGTCTCACGACTCTCGTCGGCGCTCTGGCGCTATGTTGCATTCCCGAAGCGCTCTTCGGACGGTATCGGCAAGCGCGTAGCTCCGATCGCGCTTGATGTCTAATACGAGCGCGACTCCAGAAGCATTTGGATAAGGGGCAGCCGGCGTGCGGCTGCCTCGCAGGCGCAAGCGGGTATCGAAAACCCGGCTCGCGAACGAGCGCCCTCAAATGAGACGCTACGCCGCCCTCGCTCTTCTGCTCGCCCTGACTTCGCCTGCGAATGCATTTGCATGGGGGATGCAGGGGCATACGATGATCAGCCGCTTGGCGGCGCAGAACTTTCCGGCGGACATGCCCGCGTTCGTGCGCACCGCTACGGCGGCCAACGAGATTGCAACGCTCGGACCGGAGGAAGATCGGCTGAAGGGCTCGGGAGCGTCGTGGGACGCGGACAACGATCCGGGCCATTACCTCAACGTCGCAGACGACGGCACGATTGATGGCGTGAGCCTGCACGCGTTGCCGGAGAGCATGAAAGCGTACGCGCTGGCGCTCGAGCAGCGGCACGCGACTCCGTGGAGCGTGGGCTACTTGCCGTACTCGATTCTCGACGGCTTCGAGCAGCTACGTCAGGACTTCGCGCTGTGGCGTGTCTACAACTATGGCGCGCAACACGCGAGCACGGCGGCGATGCGGGCGCAGTTTGGCGTGGCGCGGCGCTTGCGCGAAATTTTGACGCTCCGGGACCTCGGCGTTTGGAGCCACTTCATCGCCGACGGCTCGCAGCCGCTTCACGTCACCGTTCACTTCAACGGTTGGGGCCGCTATCCGGATCCGCAGGCGTATACGCAGGCGCCGATTCATAGCGTTTTCGAAAGTGATTTCGTGGATCGGTATGTCTCGGCGCGCGACGTGCGCGCGCAGATGCGCCCGGAGCAGATTGCATCGCCGGCGCGGTTGCTTTCACAGAGCGATCTCGACGCGCTGGTAGCGACGTATCTCGAAGGCACTGCGTCGGCAATGGTACCACTCTATCGCATCGCCGGCCCGACCGGCGCCGGCTTCAAAGCGTATTCCGCGCAAGCCGCCGATTTTGCGGCGCGGCAACTGGCACGAGGTGCTGACGAGCTTCGCGACCTCAGCGATCTCGCGTGGCGAGACAGCCCCTACGTTTCCGTCGGCTATCCGTACCACCCGGTGCTGGATATTCTACGCGGTAAGGTTCCGTTGTCGACCCTCGCGAATTAGTCCGTACGCTGAGAAGCCCGCAACGACCGTTCGTTGCGGGCTTCTTCTCATGCTGGTTCTTTAGCGCTGCTTAGGTGCGCGTGCAGACCTCGTGCGATGTGACCGTGTGACCGTGCGCATCAGGGCCGCTCGAATCCACGGTAAACTGCTTCGAGCTGCTCATGCGCGTCGTCGCCGAGCCGTGATTGGCCGGGTAGCCGTCGAGCCAGTGCGCGCCGTTGAACGTGTGCGACGTGCTGTAACTGATGCCGTAGTCCCCGCTCGTGTCGAGGGATGTGACGATCCAGCGAGCGTGTTTGGAATCATACCCGAAGAATCCGACCCCGGTCCCTGCGTGCTCGCCGTTTTGCGCCGGATACGTCGACGTCATGCGCAGCCAGGAGCCGTACATCGCGTCGACGTCGGTCTCACGCCAGGTCTTGTGCGTGCTGTCGTGCGTCACGCAGCTCCACGTGCCGACCATGTTGTGGATCGTCTGCTGTGGCGTCATTGCCGCAGCGAGCGCAACTGCGGTCACAGCCGCGAATGCAAAAACCAACACAATAATAACATGCGGAAATCTAACCACGGGAAGTCCTTTCTGCACCGAACGGCGCACGACGGTATGTGGCTGTCGCGGCGTTTCGGCTATACCATTTTCTTTCCTCCGCTCTTGCGTAGGGGTGGCCGGGTCCTCGAACGAGCTGACAGGCTAGTGCCGCAGCCTCGACACCAAGGATCGGCCATCATGCAGAGTCCCCCGTCGGCCCTTCGCAGAGGTGCTGCCTTCGCGTAGGCGCAACAGCTGTGCTTTGCGCGCTTCGCGCTCTCCAGCGTCGACAGTGAGGAGATGGTTCGTGCGCGATGCATTTGCAGCAACGAGCGTGAAAATGGCGCTAGCGCCTCTGCTCGCGCTCGCCGTGGCGTGCTCCAGCAATGCACCAGCGCCCGGCAACTTGAGGTTTATCGACGTCGAGTTAACCGGCAAATGCTGCGGTCAGAACTCTGTCATCGCGCTCTCGCCGGACAACACATTCCGCTTCATGAATGCTTCCACGGGAGAGTCCGTCTCCGGTTCTCTCAACTACGCG
>DATKRS010000009.1 GCA_035532035.1 Candidatus Dormiibacterota bacterium | reverse complement strand
TCTCGGGGTCGTGAAAGCCGTGCCGATACTCCTCGAGCAGCTCGCCCGGAGAGACCTTCAGCTGGGTTGCCATGACTTCAGCCTATCCACCCAAGGGCCAATAGTCAAGATAGTTAGGGTTCAGCTTCACTATCTGGTTCTAATATACTTGACGCCGCTACCCTCTTGCGGTATCCTTGAGGCATGGATACGCCGACCACCTTTCTCGAAGCCGTTACCGCCTTTGCCGACCCCGAAAGAGCCCAGCAGTATTTCGCCAACCTGCGCTGGCCGAACGGCGTTGCCTGCCCCCGCGAGGGCTGTGGGAACGCCGACGTTCGATATATCGGCGGCAAGCGGCCGCGCTGGCTCTGCAAGGAGTGCAAACGCGAGTTCACCGCCAAGGTCGGCACCGTCTTTGAGGACTCCCCGGTCGGCTTCGATAAGTGGTTACCGGCGATCTGGATGCTCACGAATGACCGCAACGGAGTGTCCTCTTACGAGGTTCACCGGGCGCTCGGCGTGACGCAGAAAACCGCGTGGTTCATGCTTCATCGCATCCGGCTCGCGATGCAGAGTAAGACCTGGGAGGCGCTTACCGGGGAGGTCGAGGCCGACGAAACGCTCGTTGGGGGCAAGGTCAATATCTCCAAGGCGGCGCGGCGTCATCGCCGTGCCGGCGGGAAATGGGACCGAAACTTTGGCAAGACGCGCGTCCTCGGCCTTGTGCAGCGCGGAGGCGAAGCGCGAGCGTGGTCGATTCCGAACACAAGTGCGGCGACGATGCTCCCGAAGCTCGTTAAGTCCATTCGCCCCGATGCCACGCTCATGACCGATGGTTCGTGGTCTTTCTGGGCGATTGGCAAGCGGTTCGCGGCGCACGAATGGATTAACCACGCGATAGAGTACGTCCGGGGCAACGTACATACCAACAACATCGAAGGATTCTGGTCGGTTCTCAAGCGCACCATCGGCGGGACGTATATCCACGTTAATCCTCGGCACCTGGACCGCTACCTTGCCGAGCAGGTGTTCCGCTTCAACGCGAGTGGGAATCCCGACGGTCGTCGCTTCGTGGCCGCGGCACGCGGAGCCGACCAAAAACGCCTGACCTACAGGGAGCTAATCGCCAGGAGTTAGCCGCACGGGTGTTCGCATAGCAAGCGCAACGCGTGTTTGCCAGTATTGCGTGAGTAGTGTATACTGCCCGAGTGAGCAGCATCGGTTACCTGGAGGGGCTCCAGGCACAAGAATCTGAGCTTGAGTCCGATCTGGCGGCGGTCCGGCGCTTGATTGCGCGGGCCAAGTCCATGACGAACGGCCACGTCTCGGAGAAAGCCCCGAAACCTCGGTCGCAGCGCGGGCGGCGGCATGCCTTTAAGCCCGATCCCAAGTCCACTGCCTCGCGGGCTCTAAGCGAGTCGCGCAAGGTGCTTGAGGGCATCACCGCCCGGAGGCTAACCTTCGCGGAGCTATGCCAGCGCCTGCCGAGGGAGATCGCCGGGACCTCGAAGCAGCGGCAGTACGTCCGCCTTACGCTTCAGCGGTCCGGGAAGCGGGAAGGCATCGAATACGTCGATGCGGACTGCGTGAAGCTCCTGGAGTAAAAGCAAAGGGGCCCGGGATGGTGTGTGAGCAGCATCGGCGGGCCCCTGAGACATTCGGATCGCCGTGCGGGTGTAGCTCAACTGGAAAGAGCGCCCGGCTGCTAACTGGGGGGATGCTGGTTCGAGTCCAGCCATCCGCGCACCACGATCCGCGCCTTCATAGGAGATTGTAAGGTGCTATACTGCGCCTAGTGTCAACCCATATGGACAATAGCAAGCACGATGGCGACCTAGAGTTTGATGAGGTAGTAGCGGCGCTGGCCCATGTCCCTAAGGCTGAGGTGGACGCCCTGGAAGCCGCCCGCCCCAAACGTAAAAAGCGGCCAAGCATTAAGAACCCTCGGCTCAAGAAGGCTCGTAAGCGTGGGTAGGGTCGGGTGGGTGCTCCTGGCGCTCGTTCTCTCCCTGGCGATCTACTACGTCCTCGAAACCGTGTACTTCATGGTTGGTGATCTCGTCGCAGGCGCTGCCGCTTTTGAGAACTCGGGAGCCCCGGATTGGCGGGCCATCCTGCTTCCGGTGTCCGCATTCATTGGCTTCCGCCTGCTCTGGTCGCGGATTAAAGACCGGAAAGCGGCCTAGCCGCAGACACCGACTTTCAGCGCCGCCCTGTCCTCGCTGCCATACCGCTCGGTAGGCAGAGGCGTCAAGTATATTAGAACCCACTATCTGGTTGTGACTCCGTCAGGCGGGAAAAGCGAACAGGGGCCCGAGCAGTGGCCCGTACGGCCGCGGTGATTTCCGCCAGTACGGCGCTACGCGCAGCACCCGCCCCTCGGCCGAAAATTGTTTGGAACGCGTCTGGCCCCAGCGCGAAGCGGAGCCGCTCCCCGAGCTCATCCCAGGAAGAGGCGGTAACCGGGTCCATCGGAGCACCGAGCCTCGATCGAATCGATGACGCCACCCCTGCGGCAAGCGCGGCGGTGTGGGCGTCGCCGGCCTCGGCGCACGAATGTGCCACGTCTTCGAGAACGTCCGCAATGAGGCGGCACTCTTCGAGCCGCACCAGATGTTCCAACGCGTCCGCGTGTCTGCCCAGCGCCTGAGGGAGGCGTCCTTGTCGCCGAAGGATCGTCCCTTGAAGGTTGACTGCGTCGACGAATCTGAGAACGTCGTGATGCGTTGCGCGCAAGGCTAACGCTGCTTCTATGCGCTCGGTTGCCGCGCGCAAATCACCGGCGTGGTACTCGACCAGAGCAAGGTTCTTTAGCGCCACGCTCACGTTGTTCATGTCGCCGAGCGCTCGGAATACTTCGAGGCAACGTGTCAGGTGGATTCGAGCCTCATCAAGGCGTCCGGTCGACAGATACAAGGCACCGAGAAAGTTCAGCGTACGGCCGAGCGTGTTCCCGTCGTCCACGTGCTCTTGCTCGCGTAGGACTTCGAGGAGCAAACGCTCCGCCTTCTCGAAATTACCAGCCTCGATCTCCGCTGCGGCGAGTGCAGCCTGCGCGTTGGAAGCGGCTCTGTGGTTCCCAATTGCTGCGAAGATATCTCGCGCACGCTCGTTGTATCGGCGCGCACGGCCCCACTCCGTGCAGGTGTTGGAAAGAATTCCGGCAGCGCGATAGCACAACGCGAGTTCCTCTGAAGGCGGCTGCGACGCTGCCACCTGTTCCAGAAAACGTTCAGATAGGCTGAGATATTGTCGGCAATTCGCATGCTGCGTCATGTACCGAGCCACACCAGCGACGAGGCGCGCACCGATTTCAAAGTCGTCGCACTCGATGCACCACTCGAGGGCGGCGACGAAGTTGCCGAGATCTGAGCGCAAGGCATTGATGCGTTCCTCGACTTCCGAGGCGTCGATCTTTCGGAGTGCTTCGGCAATCGTGGCAAAATACCGAGCGTGTCCGTATCGAACGGCGTCCCACTCGCCGGACGCTTGCAAGTAAAGGCTTGCGAAGGAGCGCGTGGTTACGAGAAGCGAGTATCGCGCGCTATCGCCGTCGAGAATGGTGCCGACCAACGAGGCCTCGACCAATTCGGAAAGGGTGGCAACGACGTCGATTCGCCCGTCGCCGCAAATCGCCTCTGCTGCCTCCATGTCAAACGACGATGGAAAGACGGCGACGCGCTCGAACAGGAGACGCTCTTGGTCGGAGAGCAATTCCACGCTCCACGCCAGCGCATCGTTCAGGGTAGTATGGCGTGAAGGCGCGGCGCGGTTCGCGAAGGCACGCGAGCGATCGTCGAGACGTTTGCGAATGCCTTCCATCGTTAACAGATTTGCGCGCGCCGCTACGAGCTCGATTGCAAGCGGCAAGCCGTCAAGGCGCCGTAGGACATCCACGAGGGCATGCGCGTTCTCTGGATTTATGCGGAACGACGGGGCCACGGTAACCGCACGCTCGAGAAGAAGCCTGGCGGCCGAATACTGCGCGATCTCGTCTGCACGATACGCAGTGAGCTCGGGAGGCACGGGCAAGGGCGCGACCGGAATCACGTGCTCGGACGCGCAGGAAAGGCGTTGGCGACTCGTTACCAGGAACTGCGTCGTGGTCTCAGCCAACAGCTCGTCGACGAACTCCCGCGCTTCTTCGAGCACATGTTCGCAGTTGTCTAGGATTAGGAGACGTTTCAAATCGACCCCAGTACCGGCCGATCTTGCTGTTTCCAGGACCTGCGCCGTTCGCGCCCGCAACTCCGCGCGACTGCGCGCTACACTCACGTCGACGAACCATACGCCGCCGGGATAGGCGCCGAGGTGATTCATCGCACTACGGCACGCCAAGCGAGTCTTTCCGACGCCCGCCGGCCCGGTCAGCGAAATGACGCGGCAGGTTTTCAGCGCCTGCGCGATAGCATCGAGCTCGATCTCGCGGCCCACGAAGGAGGTGGAAAATGGAATGAAATTATGCGCCGCTGCGGCGGTTGCGTCACCGTAGAGAATGCGCCGGAATAGCTCCGTCGTCGCCTGCTCGGGTTCGGTTTCGAGTTCGATGCGCAAACGTTGGACGAGTGCGTTGTATTCGCGCAAGGCCCCGGCGCGATCGCCGGTCTGCGTGCGCACTTCCATAAGTGCGCGGATCGTGCGTTCGTCGAGCGGATCGAAAGCGCAGAGGCGCTCCAAATACGTCGTACAGGCTGTAGCGTCGCCTTCGTCACGGGATGCTTCGAAGAGCGTTCGCAGCATCGAAGCGTAGCGCCGAGCGAGCACGGTTCGGCCTTCTTCCAATGCGTCGTCGTGGATGCCCGCGCAAAGCTCGCCACTCCAAAGTGACACCGCGCCGCGCAGGTGTTGCGGGTCGGACGAAGATGTGAGAAAGAAGATAACGTCGGCGTCGAGCGCAGCATGGTTCCATTGCACGCCGTTCTTCGTCAGGATGAGCGCATTCGCGGGCAGCGCGTGCGCGAGCAGGTGGAGATGCCGGCGGAGGTTTGCGCGCGCTTCTTCGTCGGTAACCTCGGGCCATAAACGTTCGGCGAGCCGCGCGCGCAGATGCGGACGGTCGTGTTCGATTGCGAGCAGAGCTAGTAGAGCAAGGCTTTTCGCGGGCAGAGCGAGGCGCGACCCCCCCGCGCCGTCATAGAGAAGCGGCGTGCCGAAGAGTTGCAAACGCGCCCGAGCCGGCGAAGGTGCCTCCAAGAGTCGTTTTCTTGGCTGTGCACCCGCGGCGGCACCTTGGACGCGAGCCGTTTTCCCCCAGACGCTAGCTTGACTTGCTTTCCTCCAGAGCGATCGCTTCCAGCGCGTCGCGCGACTCAATGTCGAGCTTTGCAAAGATAACCTGTAGGCGATTTTCAACCGTGCGCAGGCTTACCCCAAGAGCGACCGCGATGGCGCGATTTGACTTGCCGTCGGCAACCATGCGTGCCAGCGCGCGTTCCTCGGATGTTAGGTCCATGACTTAGAGGGTTTGGGTTTAAAAGAAGCTCAAGCCGAAGGCGCCGCTCAATCCGCTCGTTATCGATCGCGCGGGCGAGCTGGAGTTCGAGAACGGCGGCGTGAACACGTCGATCTTGTCGTGGCCCTGTTCGGTGATATAGAGGTTGCCGTGAGTGTCGACCGTCAACCCCAGTGGTGCCGTCGTCGTGAAGGTCACACTCGGCACGTTGCCGCCCAGCGGCAGATTATAGACCAGGATCCTGTTGTTTCTCGTGTCGGCCACGAAAAGCTGGGAGCCTGAGACGGCAAGTCCGTGCAATCCGGGGTTCGTGTCGGGAACCGTGATCGTCGTGCCCAAGGTCGTGTACGGCGCAGGGTACATGACGATCGTTCCACTGCTGTCTGCGTTTGATATGAACATATCGCCGCCGGAGTCGAAGGCGATTCCGTACGAATCGGTGATGCCGTCGGTTAAACCGTTGGATTCGACGGTGCTGTTCGTGAACGGCGGCACGTACTCGACGACGACGGCGTTCTGCGATGTTGCCCAGAGGTTGCCGTTCGGATCGAACGCCATGAAGCCGCCTGCCGAAGTTCCAAAAGTCGCGACCGGCGTACTCGTGTTGGTTAGTGGCCAGGCAAACGCAGTAACGCTGCCCGTGACTCGATCAGTCACGACGTACTTGTTGTTCGCGGCGATGCCGACGGGCGCCGCATCGGTAGTCACGATTCCCGGCCTCGGATTGCTCAAATCCGTGTCATATGCGGCCACGTCGTTTCCAGAATAGTTCGCAACGAATAGGCGGCAGAAGATCGGCGTGGGTGGACAAAAATGGCCGATTTGCGCCGCACTGGTAATTGGGCCTTTGCAGGCGCTGAGCACGACGAGACCGGTTGCCGCCATTGCGCAGAGGGCAGCGATACGAAGGTCAAATTTCATGATGAACCCCTTGTGGAAAGTTGAAACCATCCTACGAGATGAAGTGTCCGTTTTTTCGCCCGGCGGCCGTCATGACGGCGAAAGCCCAACGCGGAGCGCGGTCCGCTTCTCCTACCTGCTGTTGCGCCCGCACTTGAAGGTGACGTTGAAGCCGCGCTTTTTCGAACGGCCCCGAACTTGTCATGTGTGGTGTGGCGCGACGGCGAGACCGAAGGCGCCGTCAAGTCCGTTGGTGAGCGTGCCCGAAGGGCTCATCCCGTTCGAGAACGGCGGAACGAACAGGTCGATTTTGTTGTTGCCCTGCTCGCTAACGTATAGGACGTTATTGTAGTCGACTGCCAATCCGAGCGCCGCCGTCACACTAAACGTCACGACCGGGGTGTTGCCGCTCAGCGGCAGATTGTAGACGAGGATTTCGTTGTTGGCCGTATCGGCGACGAGCAGTTGAGAACCGTCCACCGCAAGTCCGTGGAGTTTTGGGTTGGCTTCGGGAACCGTGATCGTCGTGCCGAGCGTGCTGTACGGCGGCGCGTACATCACGACCGTTCCGCTGCTGTCGGCATTGGAGATGTACACGTTGCCGCTCGAGTCGAAGGCGATGCCGTACGAATCGGTGATGCCGTCGGTTAGGCCATTGGACTCGGTGCTACTGTTGGTAAACGGCGGCACGTATTCGACGACGACGGCATTCTGCGAGGTTGCCCAGAGGTTGCCTTGCGGGTCGAACGCCATGAAGCCGCCCGCGGAGGTCCCAAAGTGTGCGCTCGGCGTGGCTCCCTTAAGTACCGGAAACTGGAACACGGTGACGCTGCCGTCGGTTCGATCCGTTACCAGAAACTTGTCATTCACCGCGATGCCGACGGGCGAGACATCCGCGTAGGTGTCAGCCGGCCCGCTACCCGTGTGGTAGGGCTCGTTGTATCTCGCGACGTTGTTTGCGGAGTAGTTCGCGACGTAAAGCACCGGATACGGGCATCGGACCGGAAGGAGGGAGCACTCGGTGAGCAAGGATAGAGCGCCGCCTATCCCGGCTTCCGGACCGCAGCCCACGAATGCGGCAAGGGATACGGCCGTCAATCCGAGGAGCGCGGTGAGGCGAAGGTAGAGTTTCATAATATGAGTCCTTATGAAGCGTCGGCGGCGAGAGTTGGCTGGCGTGATCCTACGCTGGCATGCGTTCGGTTTTCGTCTTGCGGCCGTCATGACGGCGAAAGCCCAACGCGGAGCGCGATCCGCTTTTACTGCCTGCCGTTGCGCCCGCACTTGAAGGTGACGTTGAAGCCGCGCTTTTCAAACGGTCCCGAATCGGTTCTGGACTTCAGATAGACGGCACCGCCTTTGTAGAGCCCTAGAAACTCGTCGTCACCGCCGCCAAGGAAGTGGACGATGTTGCGTGAGTCGATCGAATAGCGTCCGGGCGCGTATGGCTTGCGAGCGTCGCCGAGGGCGTACGTTCCGTCGGGATGGAACAGGATGTTCTGAAACCAGTTGACTTGCGCGCCGTACGCGAGACAGGTCCACTGCCCGGAGAGTACGGGCGCGGCAGTTGCGGGCGCCTTGACGAAGAGGCCCGAGGCCGCGATCCCGAGCAGCACCGCGAAACGGAAGTAGGATTTCATGCTGGCCGTCCTTGTGGAAAGGTGAGATCATCCTAGCGAGCGGACGTCCGATTTTCGTCCGATGGCCCACCACGGCAGCAGCCTGCCTGCGCGAACCCTTTACACGGGTGGCGCAGGGGGGTATGATTGCGCGGAACCTGCGGGGAACCGTGGGTCGAACGGTCTTGGGGAAGGTGCGCCCTTTCGCGCCATCGCGACGAGTCGCCCGTGCACCGGAACGCGCCGGCAAGAGCTCGTCGATAGGTCGGGGACGTGACTGCACCGCAGGCGCCAGCCGACGAAGTCCGGAGGTGGGATCCCCCGAAGGGGCACGAGGAGAAACCATAAATTGAAGGCACTCGGTACCCATATCGTCTGTGAGCTGTCGGGGTGCGATCCGGAGGTGCTCACGGATGTAGACGCGGTCCGCGACATGATGATCGGCGCGGCGAAGGCCGCCAACGCAACCGTCATGGAGGTGGCTTTTCACCGCTTTCAACCTCAAGGCGTTTCAGGCGTCGTGGTTTTGGCGGAATCGCACATTTCGATTCACACGTGGCCTGAGCTCGGTTATGCGGCCATGGATTTCTATACCTGTGGCGATCATACCGACCCATGGCTTGCCTGCGAGCACGCGGCCAAAGCGCTGCGCGCACAGAGCACGATTACGTCGGAGGTCAAGCGCGGTGTGCTGCAATCGGCGGACCGGCGTTTCACGCATGTCCTCACGCGCGACCATGACACGCGCGTCCTTTCCGCTTAGAGACTCGGACCTCGCCAAAGACTGAGTACTGGAACTGGTACGTCGAGCAGTTTGCGCCGACGGAGCAGCACCATCATGCCGTCGAGCGCGTGCTCTATAGCGGGCGCTCGGAGTTTCAGCAGGTCGCCGTCATCGAGACGCCGGTCTTCGGCAAGATGCTCGTGCTTGACGGCGACACGCAAAGCGCGCAGCGCGACGAGCGGATTTATCACGAGGCGCTCGTCCACCCGGCGCTGGCCGCCACGGCAGACCGCTCCGACGTCTTGATCTTGGGCGGCGGCGAGGGGGCGACGTTGCGCGAGGTTCTCCGGCGCGACGACGTGCAGCGCTGCACGATGGTCGACATCGACGGGCTGGTCGTCGAGCTGTGCAAGCAGTACCTGCCGGAATGGTCGGCGGGCGCCTTCGACGATGCGCGAGCTCGCGTGGTCGTAGGCGACGCTCTGGCGTTTCTCGCCGAAAACAACGAGACGTACGGTGCCATTCTCTCCGATCTCACCGAACCGCTCGCAGACTCGCCGAGTCATCCGCTCTTCAACGACGGCGTCTTCGCATCGATCAAAGCGCATCTCGCACCGGGCGGCGTCTACGCGCTACAGGCCTCCACGGGATCGGTGCACAACGCCGCGTTGCACTGCAAGATGGCGCGAACGCTGCGCCGGCACTTTCGTTTCGTCGCGTCGTATTTCACGCACGTCCCGGCCTTCGATACGGACTGGGCGTTTCTCGCCTGCAGCGATGCGGTCGACGTTGCAGGGCTCGATCCGCGCGTCGTGGACGCGTATTGCGACCAGCTGCACGGCACGAGCCTATTTTACGACGGCGAGACGCATCGCCGGATTTTCTCGCTGCCGCTGTACCTACGCCGGATGCTCGCCGAGGAAGGGGACGTTTTTTGAGCGACCGCTTTCGCGACAAAACGGCCGTCGTAACCGGCGGCGGAAGCGGCTTAGGCCGCGCGATGGCGCTGGCGTTTGCGGCGGAAGGCGCGCGCGTCTGCGTGATCGGGCGACGGCAAGAGAAGCTCGACGAAACGGCCGCGCTCGCGCCGAGCGGCAGCATCTTCGGTCTTTGCGCCGACGTGCGCGACGCGCAACGGGTGGAAGCGGTCGCGGGCGAGATCGTCGAACGCACCGGAAGCATAGACGTGCTCGTGAACAATGCGGCCGGAAACTTCATCGTGCCGTCGGAGCAACTGTCGCCGAATGGCTTCAAGAGCGTCGTCGACATCGTTCTGCTCGGCACGTTCCACTGCACGCGTTTCGCCTTCGATGCATTGCGCGCGAGCCGTGGGGCGATTCTCAACATCGTCGCGACCTATGCGTGGAGCGGCGAACCCGGCGTGCTGCATTCGGCGAGCGCCAAAGCCGGCGTTCTCGCGATGACGCGGACGCTCGCGGCGGAGTGGGGGCGCTACGGGATTCGTGCGAATGCCATCGCTCCCGGGCCGATTCACACCGAGGGCACGGACAAAAATCTCTGGGGTGCCGGCGTCGACGAGGCGGTGCGCAAGGAGATTCCGCTGGGGCGGCTCGGCAGCCCCGAGGACGTGGCGCGCGCGGCGCTCTGGCTCTGCTCGGACGAGGCGTCGTGGGTGAGCGGCGCGACGCTCTGCGTGGACGGCGCGCATTGGTTGCACGGCGGGACGCTCGACTTCCTCAGATGACAATGAGTTCGCGCCCCGGCGATGAAGGGTCGCGTGCGGTGAAGATCGACCGGGACCACGCGGTGCGGCAATGGGAGAAGCAGAAGAGCCACTTCGTCGCGCTGCTCGACCTCAAGCTCGAGCACGTCGAGCACGGCAAGGCCGTCATGCGCATGCCGTGGCGCGCGGAAATCTCCAACGGCACGGGCGCGATCCACGGCGGCGCGATCGTGAGTCTGTGCGACACGGTCTTCTACATCGCGCTGGCGTCGATTTACGGCCGGGACCAAGACACGACGACGGTTGCGTTGCAGTGTAACTTTCTGGCTCCGGCTCTCCCGCCGGACGATCTCGTCGCCGAGGCGACGGTCCTGCGCGCCGGACGGCGCATTTGCTACGGCGAAGTGCAGGTGCGAAGCGGAGGGAAGCTGGTCGCGCACTCGACGTTGAACTTCCTCAACACCTATCCCGAGGAGAAGCCGAAGCCATGAATCAGACGGCACGGCGAACCGCGCTCTACGACGAGCACGTGAAGATCGGTGCGCGGATGGTCGAGTTCGGCGGGTTCGAGATGCCGGTGCAGTACACGAGCGTGCTCAAGGAGCACGACGCGGTCAGAAATCGCGCCGGACTCTTCGACCTTTCGCACATGGGGCAGTTTCGCTTGAGCGGCGAGCAGGTCGCTTCATGGGCGGACACCCTGACGATCAATGCCGTCGCATCGATGAAGCCGATGCAAGCGCGGTACAACATCTTCTGCAACGAGCGCGGCGGAACGCACGACGACACGATCTTCTACCGCCTCGCCGACGACCATTGGCTCCTCGTGGTCAACGCCTCAAACGCGAGCAAAATGTGGGAGCTGCTCTCCAACCGGCCTTCCGGCGTGCGCATGGAGAACCGTCACGGTGAAGATGCGCTCGTTGCGATTCAAGGCCCCGCTTCGGTGGCGATGCTGCAGCCGCACGTCGACGACGATCTCGCGGCGATGCGCTACTATTTCTGCGCCGAGACGGAAGTGGAGGGCATTCCCGCGACCATTGCGCGCACCGGCTATACCGGCGAGGACGGCTTCGAGATCTTCGTCGACGGAGCGTACGCTTCGAACGTCTGGAACGCGCTGCTGCGCGCGCACGCGCGAGATGGCCTCGAGCCTTGCGGTCTCGGCGCGCGCGACGTGCTGCGCTTGGAAGCCGGAATGCCGCTGTACGGACACGAGCTGACCGAAGAGATCACGCCCGTGCAAGGCGGTCAAGCGTGGGCGCTCAAGCTGGCAAAACCGGCGTTCACGGGCCGCGAGGCACTCGCCCAGCAACTCGAACGTGACGACTACGCGCGGATCGCCGGGCTCGCCATGGCCGGGCGCACGCCGGCGCGCGAGGGCTATCCGGTCTACGCCGGGGACCGGCGCGTCGGCGAAGTGCGCAGCGGCTCCTTCGCCCCGTCGGTAGGGGGAGGAACCAACGTCGCGACCGCACTACTCGAGCGCGATGCTGCAACCATCGGAACCACGGTTGCGGTCGAGATTCGTGGCACGCGGCACGACGCGCGCGTCGTCGCCATGCCGTTCTACAAGAGGAGTCGTTAGTGGCGCAGCCGGAGCAGTTGCTCTACAGCAAGGAACACGAGTGGGTTCGCATCGAGGGCGATCGCGCGGTGATCGGCATCACGGATTACGCGCAGAACTCTCTCGGCGACATCGTCTACGTCGAGCTGCCGAAGCCGGGGAAGCAGGTCGAACAGTTCGGGAATATCGGCGTCGTGGAGTCGGTGAAGGCGGTCTCCGACCTCTTCACGCCGATCTCTGGTGAAATCGAAGAGGTCAACGCAGCGCTCGAAAACGATCCGGCCGCGGTCAACCGCGATCCGTTCGGCGCGGGCTGGTTCTTGCGGCTCAAGCTCAAGGATCCGGCGGAAGCGAAGAATCTGCTTTCCGTTCGCGACTACGAAAAGCTCATCGCCGAGTAAGCCTTGTACACGCCCCACACCCAGGCCGATATCGATGCGATGCTCGAGGCCGTCGGCGTCGAGTCGATCGATGCATTGCTGCAGGTCCCCGAGGAGCTGAAGCTGCGCGCGAAGCTCGACATCGTTCCGGCGCTGCCGGAGTACCAGATTCGCCGCCGCATCGAGCGGCTCGCCAAGCGTAACACGGGCGTCGACCTCGTCTCCTTTCTCGGCGGCGGCGCATACCGGCACTACGCTCCGCCGGCGATCGCAGCGCTTGCAATGCGCGGCGAGTTCTTGACGGCGTACACGCCATATCAGGCCGAAGTCTCTCAGGGGTATCTGCAGGCGATCTACGAGTGGCAGACCTATATCTGCCTGCTCACCGGGATGGACGTCGCGGACGCCTCCGTCTACGATGGAGCGACGGCGCTCGCGGAGAGCGCGATCATGACGATCAACGCAACGGGAAGACACCGCTTTCTCGTCTCCCGCGCCGTGCACCCCAACTACCGCGCGGTCCTGCGCACCTACTGCGACGGACTCGACGTCCTCGTCGACGAGATCCCGCTCGCCGCCGATGGCACGACGGATCTACGCGCGCTGGCCGACGCTGTCGCATCGTACGAATACGCCGGCGTCGCCCTGCAGTCACCGAACTTTTTCGGCAACGTCGACACGCTCGACGCGGATGCGCTGCGTGCGGTGCTCGAACGCGGCGCCGTACCGATCGCGGTCGTTGCGGAGGCGCTCGCGCTCGCGGCTCTGGCGACGCCGAGTTCCTGGGGCGCGCAGATCGTCGCCGGAGAGGCGCAGTCCTTCGGCGTGCCGCTGGCCTACGGCGGTCCGTACGTCGGGTTTATCGCGACGAAGGACGAGCACGTGCGGCGCATTCCCGGCCGGCTCGTCGGCAAGAGCGTCGACAACGCGGGCCGCACCGCGTACGTTCTGACGCTGCAGGCGCGCGAGCAACACATCCGGCGCGAGCGCGCGACGTCGAACATCTGCACGAACCAAGCGCACTGCGCGCTCATCGCCACGATCTACCTGGCGCTCCTCGGAAAGACGGGATTGCGCGACGTCGCCGCACTCAACCTCGAGCGTTCGCGCGAACTCGCGACGGCGGTTGCGAACGCAGGGGTTCGGCTGGCATTCTCCGTGCCGTTCTTCAACGAATTCGTCGCCGACGTCGGGCGCCCGGCGGGCGAGGTGCTCGGCGCACTGCGCGCGCGCGGCATCCTCGGCGGCCTCGATCTCGGGCGGTGGTATCCGGAGTACGCGACGTGCGTACTCATGACCGCGACCGAGCTCACGACGTCGGACGAGATCGCGAAGCTCGGGGCAGCGCTGGAGGAGGTCGTGCGTGTCGGCGCAGGCATCTGATCGTACCGCATCCCCGCTGATCTTCGCGACGGGGCAGACGGGCCGAGCGACCCGCTACGTCGAGCATGGGAAGCCTCTCCAAAGCTTCATGCCCGCGAGCACGCTGCGCGACGATTTGCCGCTTCCGGACAACACCGAGCTCGACGTCGTGCGTCATTACACGCGCCTCTCGCAGCGCACGTTCGGCATCGATTTAGGGTTCTATCCGCTCGGGTCGTGCACCATGAAGTACAACCCGCGGATCAACGATGCGCTCGCGAACCTGCGCGAGTTCGCGGAGCTGCACCCGTTCGTTCCCGACGAGCTCGCACAAGGCGCGCTACAGGTAATGCACGAGCTCGAGCGCAGCTTCTGCTCGCTCTTCGGTATGGCGGCGTTCTCGTTGAATCCGGCGGCGGGCGCGCAAGCCGAGCTCGCCGCGCTCTTGATCGCGAAGAAATACTTCAAGGATCGCGGTGAGACGAAACGAGACAAAGTTATCGTACCGGACACCGCGCACGGAACGAACCCGGCATCGGCGACGATGGCCGGCTTCACCGTCGTCTCGGTGAAGAGCGACGCGCGCGGCCGGGTCGATCCCGCCGAGATTCGCGCCGTGCTCGGCGCGGACGCCGCAGTCTGCATGATGACGAATCCGAATACGCTCGGCCTCTTCGAAGAGCGCATCCACGAGATCGCCGACGCCGTTCACGAGGCGGGCGGCCTCATGTACTACGACGGTGCCAACGCGAACGCGCTGATGGGCAACACGCGTCCTGGTGACATGGGCTTCGATCTCATGCACCTGAACACGCACAAGACGTTCACCATTCCGCACGGCGGCGGCGGAGCCGGACACGGGCCGCTCGGCGTCGCGCCGCATTTGGTCGAGTATCTTCCGACGCCCTACGTCGTGCGCGACGCAGATCGTTATCGCCTCGACTTCGACCGGCCGAAATCGATCGGGCCCGTGCGCTCGTTTTGGTCGAACTTCGCGCATGCCGTGCGGGCGCTGGCCTATCTCTACGCCAACGGTGCCGAAGGGCTCGCGAACGTGTCGCAGTACGCCGTGCTCAATGCAAACTACCTGCGCGTGAAGATCGCCGAGTTTCTCGAGACGCCGTATCCGGAGGTCTGCCGGCACGAGTTCGTCGCGTCGGCGCAGAGCCTCAAAAAGAAGACCGGCGTGCGCGCGCTCGACATCGCCAAGGCGCTGCTCGACCGCGGTTTCATGGCGCCGACCGTCTACTTTCCGCTGATCGTGCCGGAGTGTTTGATGATCGAGCCGACCGAGACGGAGTCGAAGGAGACGCTCGACGAGTTCGTTGCCGCCCTGCGCGAGATCGTCGCGGCGGCGCAATCCGACCCGCAGGAGCTCTTCGACGCACCGGTCACGACCGTCGTGGGCCGCGTCGATGAGACGCGCGCCGCCCGCCAGCCCGATCTACGTTGGCGCCCGCCTCTGCCACCCGAAACGTAGCGCCGACAAGGCTAGCTTCCCTAGTGAGCTTCGCTTTCCATCGCGCTCTTGATGTGCGCAAGCTCCGCTTGTGTGGGCCCGTTGGAGACGACGATCACCACCTCCTGACCGCGTTGCCAGACGCGCATAATCTTCATCCTTTCACTGGCGAGCCGCAAAGAGACGCGTGGCCATGGCGCCTCGCCGTTGATTTTCAGCGTTGCTGCGTTCGCGATGAAAATATAGAGCAGATGGTGCGATCGACGCCAGGCGCCGGGCAGATCGTACGTTATTGCGATTAGGCTCCTCCCCGCGTGAAAGAGCTGAACGGGCGTCGCTCCGGCCGGAAGGCCCGCGGGAAGGATTGGAACGTGAATCATCGCACTAGAGAGGCGTCACAAGCGCAAAACTGTTTGCTAGGACCTCGGCTTCCACAAACATTTTGCCGCGCGAGCAGCTGCAGTAAGGCCCGCGTCAACGGTTGCGAGCGGCAGCTGGGCTTGCAGCGCGAGCGCCAGATAGGAAGCGTCGTAGCACGTCAGCCCATGTGCGCGCGCTACCGACGCAATGACGTGCGGGTCGGGGAGCTCGACGGTCAGGGGCAATGCGAGAAGGGCGCTGAGCGCCTCCGTCACGTCAGTTTCACTCAAACGTCTCCTGCGCTCTGCCTGGAGCAGCGCGTGGGCGATCTCGGACTGAAAGTTTCCCGGCACATACGCACCGTGCTCCGTGACGTAGGCGAGCGCGGCGGCTGCGTCCGCGTGCTCTCGCTCCTGGAGTGCCCAAGCGAGCGCAATGCTCGCATCGACGGCGATCACTTGCGTCCTTCGTCGATCAGGGAGCGGATGTTCAGATCCCTGAGCTTGCCCTCTGCGGCAAGGCGCGACCGCAGCGCTTTCAGCCGCGACAGTGCGTTTTCTGCTGCAGTTCGGCGCTCGCGCGACACGGGAGCGATCTCCGCGACAGGCTTCCCGCGCCGGGTAATGATCGTCGTCTTTCCGGCGACCGCATCGTCGACGAGCGCCGAGAGATGGGTCTTGGCTTCGAACAACCCTACGCTTCTCATCTATCTAGTAGATTAAGCTAGTTTGTTCGCTCGAGCAAGGGGGGAAGCGGGATACGAACACTGGAGGCCTTCTTGGCGGTAGCCGCTATAATGGAGGTAGGCGAAGGGGCGCGGTCGAGGCGCCTCCTCATATCTCTGAAGGCGGTTTTAGGTAGATATCATGCGGATCAAGTACGAGGTCTCGGCAGGGGGCTTGGTGCTGCGTCGCCACGAGTCGGGCTACGATGCCCTTCTCATCGGGCGCCGCTCTCCCCGTATTTGGACGCTGCCCAAAGGCCACGTGGAGCGGCACGAAACGCACGAGCAAGCGGCGCTGCGTGAGGTTCGCGAGGAGACGGGCTGCTGGGGCGAGATCATCACGCGCTTGAACGAGATATCGTTCTGGTTCTACGTCGGCAAGGCCAAGCACCGCAAGAGCGTCACGTTCTATCTCATGCGCTACCTGTCGGGCGAAGCCGACAATCACGATCATGAAGTCGAGGAGTGCCGGTGGTTCGAAATCGCCGAGGCGCGCCGTACGCTCAAATACGTGAACGAGAAGCGCCTCGTCGATTTGGCGCTCGACTATCTGGCGAAGAATCCAGCAGCCTTCGGGGAGCCGCCGAGCATCGTGCCCGCGGTCGAGCAGAAGAGCTCTTGAACGGCGAATCCGCCGTAGCGGAGGCGCGGGAAACGGATCAGTCCTCGTGTGTGGTACGGTTCGACGTCTTCGACGGACCGCTCGATTTGCTCTTGCATCTCGTCAAGGAGCAGCAGCTCGATATCGCCACCGTGCCTCTCGCCTCCGTCGCCGAACAGTATCTCGCGTACGTTTCGATGATGGAAGAACTCGACGTGGAGGTGGCGGCCGAGTACCTGGTCATCGCCGCGACGCTCGTCTTCCTCAAATCGCGGGCGCTGCTGCCGCCGGTTCCCAATGAGTTTCTCGCTGAAGAGGGCGAGTCGCCCGAGGAAGTCGAGGAGCGGCTGCGCCGGCGGCTCATCGCGTATTCGAAGTATCGTGAGCTCGGCGACGACCTGCGCGCGCGTCAGCACGAAGCTGCGGGCTTTTTTACCCGCGAATCCGGCGACCCATCGAGCGCGCTCGTTCAGCGCTACCGCATCGACGTCGAAAAACTCAATCGCGCCTTCATCGCCATGCTTCGGGAGGCCCGGCCCGAAAAGCGCTCGATCGCGGCGGAACGAATCTCGGTGCTCGCGCAGATGGATTACATCACGCGCGCGTTGAAGGAGCGCGGCGAGGTGTTGTTCTCTACGCTTTGCCGCGAGCTCGGCGCCACGCGCGAGATCATCATCGCGACGTTTCTCGCGGTGCTGGAGCTCGTGCGACGCCGGCGCGTCGCCTACGAGCAGCCCGCCGCATTCGATGATATTCTCCTGCTGCCCGTCGCTCGAGAGCGCTGAGAAGTCGAATGCCGATCGAAGAGCACGTCGTTCCTTTCGACCCCATCGAATCGCACGGTGACGGCGAGGCCCTGCACGCCGCCGCCGACCGCATCAGAGGCGCGATCGAAGCGCTGCTCTTTGTCGCAAGCGAACCGCTCGAGACCAAGCGCATCGCGAAACTCGTCGGCGAGGATGAAAAGGCCGTCGCGCTCGCGTTACAGCGTCTGGAAGAGGAGTACGCGGAACGCGGCATCGTCGTGCGCGAGGCCGGCGGGGGCTACCGTTTTGCGACGTCGCCGCTCGTGCGCGGCGCGGTCGAGGCCTACCTCCTACCCCCGAAGAACAACCTCTCCGTGCAAGCGCTCGAGACGCTGGCAATCGTCGCGCACATGCAGCCGGTGACCAAGAGCGAGATCGAGGCGATTCGCGGCGTCAACTCCGACAGCGTCGTCTCGACGCTGCTCGACCGCAACCTCGTCGCGGAAGCCGGTCGCAAGGAAGTCGTCGGGCGTCCGTTGCTGTACAAGACGACGCCGCTCTTTCTGGAGTCCTTCGGGCTGCGCTCCCTCGACGACTTGCCGACGCTCGAGCTCGAATCCGGCCAGCCGCTCGAACTTCCGATCACGTCCTGATTCGCCCATGAGGATAGGCCTTCACGTTCGCGTCGCAGGCGGGTACGCCGCGGCAGTCGCGCACGCGCGCGCCGTCGGATGCAGCGCGATGCAGGTCTTCTCCACCAACCCGCGCAGTTATCGGCCGTCCGTCGCGAGTCAAGCAACCCTCGACGAGTTCGCGGCACTGCGGCGCGATGCGGGGATCGACCCCTGTGTCACGCACACGCCGTATCTCATCAACCTCGCAAGCGCGGACGAAAAGATCTATGCCGGCTCGGTGCGCCTGCTGGAAGCCGACCTCGCGGTCGCGGGGCGTGGCGGGATCCGCTACGTCAACACGCATCTCGGCTCGTACGGCAAAGGCGATCGCAAAGAGGGCTTTGCGGCAATCTGTCACGCCCTCGAGGCCGTACTCGCAACGATTCCGTCCGGCGTGGTCCTCGTGATGGAGAACTCTGCTGGTGCCGGAAGCCTAGCCGGCGGCACGCTCGAAGAGCTCGGACGGTTCATCGTCGCGCTCGACCATCCGCAGCTCGGCGTCTGTCTCGACACCGCGCACGCCTGGGCTGCAGGCTACGAGATCAATGGGACGGCTGGCGTCGACCGCTTCGTCTATGAGGCGGCCGAATCCATCGGCCTCGACAAGATTCATCTCTTTCACTTCAACGACACCGAGGTTCCGCTCGGCGCCAATCGCGACCGGCACTGGCACATCGGCGACGGCAACATCGGCGTCGAAGGTTTTCGCGCGTTGCTCGCTCGTCCGGAGCTGAGCGAAAAGACCGCGATCCTCGAGACGCCCGGCAGCGACGAGGACGACGCGCGCAACATGCAGACGATCGCGACCATCGCGCGCGGCGCCGCCATGGTGTAACGTGTTTGTCGCGCACTTCGACGTAGACGCCTTCTACGCCAGCGTCGAGATACGCGACGATCCGCGTCTGCGCGGAAAACCGCTGGCGGTCGCCGGATCGAGCCGCCGCGCCGTCGTCCTGACAGCCTCGTACGAAGCGCGTCCGTTCGGCGTGCGGTCCGCAGTGCCGCTCTATCGCGCGCGCGAAGCGTGCCCCGATCTCGTCGTCGTTCCGCCGCGCATGGCAACGTATAAAGCGGTCTCTCGCGAGATCTTCGCGATCTTCGGCGCTCGCGGATTTCCGGTCGAAGGACTCTCTCTCGACGAAGCTTTCGTCGGGCTCGGCGAGATCGCGTTCGACGAGGCGTGCGAGATCGCGCGCGCGATCCGAGCGGAGGTCCTTGCTGCGACCCGGCTCACGGTGAGCGCGGGCGTTGCGAGCGGCAAGATGGTGGCGAAGATCGCGTCCGATTCTTGCAAGCCGGACGGCGTGCTCGCAATCGCGCCGGGCGAAGAGGCGGCATTCCTTGCGCCGCTCTCCGTCGGCCGGCTCTGGGGAATCGGTCCGAAGACGCAGGCGAAACTCGAAAGCGTCGGCGTCGCCACCATCGGGGATCTCGTGGCGCTCGAGGACGCCGCGTTGCGTGCACTTTTCGGGTCGTGGAGCGCGCACGTACGAGATCTCGCGCGCGGAATGGACGCGCGACCGGTCGAGCCCGGGCGCGAGACGAAGTCGATCTCCAGCGAAGAAACGTTCGAATACGACGTACGCGATGAGGCCGCGCTCGTGGCGCTGCTGCGCGAACAGGCGAAGGAGATTGCGGAGGCTCTCGCGCGAGAGGACCTCAGCGCACGCACCGTCGGCGTGAAGATCACGCGCGCGAACTTCTCGACGCTCGGCCGCCAGACGCGTCTTGTCGAGCCCACGCGCGACGCGCGCCGCATCTTTCGCGCGGCGGTGCACTGCCTGCGCCGCGCGCAGCTCAACGGTGCGCCGGTGCGTCTGCTCGGCTTACGCGTGGCCTCGCTCGTTCCTGGTGCTCCGCAACAAGCGGGGCTCTTCGATCAGATGTGATCCGTCGCCCAGACGCCGTCGGCGTTCGAGGGGCGTTCGCAGAGCGTGCACCAGCGTTTGCCCTCGCTCGTGAGCGGCGCGATCATGAAGATCGCGGTGCGCCGTTCGCGCACCGTCCCGCGCGGAAGAAGCCTACGAACGCCGTCGGGAGGAAGCCAGCCGGAGATGCGGCGCAAGTCTCCCGCGGCGCCGCGGAGCAGGAGCGCGAGCGCGCTCGCACCCTTGTCGTCGGCGAAGCCGAACTCATCGACGACGTACGTGTCGCGCTCCGGCACGCGCATGCCCACGACGTAGGCCCGCACGCCGCCGCGCTCGCGTACGACGAAACTCGCCTCCGCCCCGCGCACGTGCTCTGAGCCGTGCCGCAGGCGCATGCGCACCCAGTCCCAGACCAGCGGCGTACGTGCGAAGCTCCATGGGCGCGAGCGGTCGAGCAGCGAGAAGCAGCGTCGCACGCCTTCCCAGTCGCGCTCCTCGAGCCTAGCGATCTCGATGCGGCCTTTCGCGAGCATATCGGCACGAAGTGCGATCGAGCGCGACGGCTGACGCCGAAACCCGAGCTCTTCATAGAATCGCGGACGAATATCGGAGAAGAGATACGCTGCATCGAAGCCCTCACCGCGCCCGGCATCGAGTGCCATGGCGAGCATGGCGCTCGCATACCCGCGCCCGCGCAACGGCTCTGGCGTGAAGACCGCGCCGACGCCGAAGGCGCGCAAGCGCCGGGCACCGACGCGAATGGAGCGCTCGTACCGTTTGCACGATGCCACGAGCTCGCTGCCGTCGTACAGGCCGAGCGTGCGGTAGTAGCGTTTTCCGTACGTCCCCTGCGCGATCTCGAGCGTCTGCGCGACGTAGGTGCGCAAGTTACGGCGCCCGGCCCAGAGCGTCGCCGAGAGAGGGAGAACCGAGCGCGCGTACTCGGCGGCGGGGATCGTGCGCAGCTGCACCAGCGTCTCCCTAACGCAGCTCTTCCAAGAACTCTGGGGCGGAGAGCGCGCGCGTCGGTCGTCCCCACGCGCACACGTAGAGCGAGCGCGTCGCGCGGCTCAGCGCATAGGAGAAGACGCGGCGCTCGCGTGCGTTGTACGCGTCGCGCGCCTTCACGCGATACAGATAGTACGTGAACTTCGCCGTTCTCGCCGTCGTCGCGTCGCCGACGTTGTCTTTGGGGATCATGCCGAGGCTCGGGCTGAAGAGAAATGCGTCGGGAGCGTACCAGCAAGGAAAGGCGCCCGGGCGCACGTTCGCGATGACGACGTGATCGAAGGTCAAGCCGCGTGCGGCTTCGACGCTCATCAGATGCACTGCGTCGCGACCGTCTGGAAGCTCGCAGACCTCGAGCTTGCTGCGCGCGCGTAGCTCGGCATCGGCGAGCACGTCGCCGAGCGACGCGCCGGCATGGCTCTCGAGATACGCGTGCATCCGCCCGAGCAGCAGGTGCAGCGCGTGCTGCTGCGCGCGCGCGCGCGCCGATCCAGGCGCGCCCTCGCGTGCGAGCCCTTCCCTCCACACCAGCCGCGCGAAATCTTCGAAGGGCAAGGCGCGGCGGGCCTCGAGCCAACGCTCGCGCGCCGCGCGAAACGCGTCGACGCGCTCGCGCGCGATCTCCGAGAGCGAGGCATCGCACGCTGCGCCGAGGACATTTTGCGAAAGGCGCACGGCGCGCTCGGGGTCGCGCTTGCGTTCGCCTGAAGGCGGCCGCGGCGGCTCCTCTTCGAAGAGCACGGTCTGCCGGTCCGCAGGCTCGCCGCAGAGCACGGCCAGCGATGCATCGGAGAGCGCAAGAGCGGCACCCTCCAAGGTTCGCAGGAGCCATTCGTGGCGCGCCGGATCGTATACGTTCCAGAGAAGTGCGATCGCGTCGAGAGCGCGGCGGTCGGCGAATACGTTGTAATCGCCGGCAATCCGGACGAAGATATCGCGGTCGAGGAGCGCCTCCTCGTACGCGGCGGCGGCCGCGACCGAACGGAGAAGCACGGCGACGCGCCCGGGCTCGGCGCCGTTGCGAAGCAGCGCCGCTACGTGCGCGGCGATCGAGCGCGCTTCCTCACGCTGCGTGGCGGGCCGCGCGGTCTCGAGCGGGGGACGCGCCCTGTAGGAGCGGGAGAGCTCGACGCGCGTGCCGGCGCTCGCAAAGACGCGGTCGCGCCGTGCGCCCGCGCGCATCTCGGCACCGAGGTCTCCGGCGAGCGTGACGCCGGGAAGCGCTTCGCCGAAGACGCGCTGGAGCAGCGTGATCTCGCCGACGGTGAGGTCCTGCGCGTCGTCCAGGAAGGCGAGCGCATAGCGCTGCGCGATCCGCGCCGGCAACGGGGCGTCCCCACGCAGAGCGTCCACTGCGGCCGAAACGGCGTCGCGTCCCGGCGCGCAGCGCCGTTCGCGCAAGAGCGCTGCGTAGGCGCGGTACAGTTGCGCGAGCAGCTTTGCGAGATCGACCTCGCGGCGATACTGGCGCTTCAGCTCTTCGGGCGAGACCGCAAGCGACGAGCGATGCTCGCTCTTCGTGGACGCGATGAGGTCCGGCTGGGCGAAGTTGGGCGGCTTTGCGTAAAACTCGGTCGCCCCGGTGAGCGAGAGTTCCAGGAAGCCGTCGGCCGAGATCAATGCCTCGCTCAACCTGCGCTGCAGGCGAAACGCCGATTCGAGAAAGCGCTCCGGCGAGCGCAGACCGTGGACCTCAGGGTCGATTTCGAGCTCGATGAGGTCGCTCTCCATTGCCAGCAGCGGCACCGCAGCTTCGGCGAAGAGCGCCGCTGCTTCGACGTCGTCGATGAGGCGCGGCTCTGCGCCGTTCTCGCGCAGGATCTCCAAAGCGAACTCGTGCAGCCGTACCGGCGCGGGCTCGTCGATGCCGGCAACGAGCGGCGTGCGATGGCCGAGCGAGCGCGCGCGCTCGATGCGCGCAAGGAGCGCGCTCGTCTTGCCTGAGCCTGCCTTGCCAAAAATCGCAAGCGCCTTGTCGAACGGTGCTTCGACGGCCTCGTGCTGCGCAGGATCGAGCGAGGCCGCTATCACCGGCCGAAGCGATTGCCGTCCGGCGGAGGCCGGCGCGTGCAGGCGAGAGCGTAGGCGCAGAAGACGCAGGCTTGCGGATCGGTGGCCGGAGCGAAGCTGCGCGGTTGCGCGGAGGTCAGCTCGCGGCAGATCTCGATCATGCGCTCCTTGGCGCGCTCGAGATCCGCAATCGAGATGGTCCCGACCGGTGCGTCGCGCCGCGCCGCCGCCGCGGGAACGGGAACGACTTCGAGGCTCACCGGCCGTACGTCCAGCAGTGCGTCCTTGAGCGGCAGGAGGGCCAGGCGCGTCACGCGATCGCCCGCGGCGGTGCGCACCCAATAGTAGAAAGGAAGCTGAAAGTCGCCGAACTCCCGCACGACTTGGAGGTACTCGGATGCCGAGGCGGCGATCGACCCGGTCTTGTAGTCGACGACGGTGACCCCGCCGGTTTGCGCGTCGCGGTCGAGACGGTCGATGAAGCCGATGAAGGTGAATCCCTCGAGGTCGAGCTGAACCGGAAGCTCCCGTCCGACGACGGTAAACGGTGCCCTTTTCGACTCCGCAGCCAGCCACTCCACGTACTTGCGTGCGGTGCGGTGCGCGCGTCGCATCTGGATCTCGAACTCGACCGCCGTAGGAAAGCCATGACGATACTGCGCGAAGGCGGCATCGATCTCGCGTGCGAGATCGCCGTGCATGGCCGCCGCGTCGTCCGGCTGCGGATGCACGTACCGCTCGTGAAAGCGCTCGAGCGCGAGATGGAACGCGCTTCCGTACGCCGATGCTGCCGAGCCGGGATCGTCGACCGCGGCGCAGACGTAGCGGTAGAACCACTTGCGCTCGCACTCGGCATATGCGTTCAGCGCGGAGGCGCTGAAATGCGGCCTTCGCGCGCGCACGGCGGCGGCGGCTTCGCGCTCGGCGGGCTCGGCCAGCTCGAACGCGCGTGACGAATCCAAAGCTCTCACGTCGCTGTGGTGATTTCCCGGCGATCCGCCAGGCGCCCCTCCGTCCCGCGTGTAATTGCGCTCGGATGAAGCGTATCGTCGTCGGCATCAGCGGAGCAAGCGGAAGCGTCTACGGCCGCGCGACGCTGCAAGCGCTGCGCGCAGCAGGCGGCATCGAGACGCACCTCGTGATCACCTCGGCGGCGCGGCGAACGATCGAGATCGAGACCGGATCGACGCCGTCCGAGTTCGAGGCGCTTGCGGACGTCGTGTATCGCAACGATGACATCGCGGCGGCGATCGCGAGCGGATCCTTTCTCACCGACGGCATGCTCGTCGTCCCGTGCTCGATGAAGAGCGCAGCCGCGATCGCGCTTTCTTTGGACGAGAACCTGCTCGTTCGGGCCGCCGACGTCTGCCTCAAGGAGAGACGCCCCCTGGTGCTCGTCGTTCGCGAGACGCCGCTTCACCTGGGACACCTGCGTACGCTCGTCCAGCTCGCCGAGATCGGGGCCGTCATCTTACCGCCGATCCCTGCGATGTACGCCGCTCCGAAGAGCGTCGAAGACATCGTGGCGCACACGGTCGGCAAGGCGCTCGATCAGTTCGGCATCAGCAACGACCTCTTCAAGCGTTGGCGATGATTCGCTCTGCCAGCGCGACGTCGCTAGCGCGGTCGACGTTGACGGCGGTCTGCGCGTATGGCGAGACGACGGCGTAGACCGCAGCGCCGAGCACTGCCCGGGCACGAGCCTCGGCATCCGCAATCGAGAGTTTTCCGAGGGCGTATTTCGCCAGTACGCCCGGTCCGAAGAGCTTAGCGAGGCGCCACGGCTTCTTGCGCGCGGCGCCGAGCTGCTCGATGAAGCGTTCTAGGGCCGGCAAGACGCGCGGACGCAGCGTGAAGAGGCCGCCGCCGCAGTAGGTGCCGTCGCGCAGCCGCGCCCAGGTGTGCGGTACCTCCGGATAGGCGGCGACGTGTACGGCGCGTTCGACGCAGCCGTAGCCGATCTCGCCGCCGAGGCGTTGGGCTCGTGCGACGAAGTCGTCGATCGCGCCGGCCGTGAGTACCGGCAGATCGGAGGCCGCGACGAGTACGAGCTCGTCCTGTGGAACGCCGGCCAGACCGCTGCGCAGGCTCTGGGTAATCCGCTTGCCGTCCGGCCTGCGCTCGTCGGCAAGCGCGAGCGCCGCGTCGGTATGCGTCGCGAGCGGCGCGACGACGATGACGTGCGAGACGTCGCGCGCGGCGCGCAGCGCGCGAAGCACGCGCTCGACGAGCGTCTGGCCTCCCACGCGGACGAAGGCTTTGTTGGGCGCGCCCGGCTGCAGTGCCGAGACCTCGTCGGGTGGGCCTCCCGCAAGCACGACTGCAGTCACGCGCGCGCGCTGGCCTCCCGCCACGCATCATCGCGGGCAAACGCCGTTGCGAAGACCTCGAACTCCGGCGAGAGCCTCAAGCGCTCGTGTAGTGCATCACGCTCGGCGGCGTCGCGCGCCAGCACGAAGAGACACGAGCCGGAACCCGCGATCAGCGGCTTGGCGGCGCCCGCCGCGCGTAACGCGTCGTAGGCGTGCCGGATCGACGGCACGTCCAGAGCGAGCTCGTGAAAATCATTGCCGAGCGCGTTTTGGACGCCGTCGAAATCGCCGTGCTGGAGCGCTTGCGCGCATTGCAGCGAGAGCGACTCGCTACGCGGTCGGCCGGGGCGCTTCCGCTCGTCCAGCGCGGCGTACGCCTGTGCGGTCACGACCTGCGCCGGCGGCTTCACGACGAGCACCGGCCATGCGGGAACGGCGCCGAGTGCGGTCACCCGCTCGCCGGTTCCTTCGACGAGTGCCGCGCCGGCGACGAGAAAGAACGGAACGTCGGAGCCGAGACCGCGCGCGATTTCGAGCCAATCGAGTGCGGGCACGACGCCGAGCGTGCCCTCCATCGCGGCGCGGAGAATCGCCGCTGCGTCGCTCGAACCGCCGCCGAGGCCCGCCTGCGTGGGGATTGCCTTGTGCAGCGTGACGCGCGCACCGAGAGGCCGTCGCGTTGCGGCCTCGATCGCGCGCAGCGCACGAAGCGCGAGGTTTTCCTCCCCGGCAAGCTCGCGTACCTCGCAATCGAAAACGAGCTCCTCGCAGGGCTCGATCGTTATCGTGTCCGCGAGCTCCAGGGGAACCATGACGCTGCGGATGCCGTGGTAGCCGTCCTCGCGGCGCCCGAGCACCTCCAACGTCAGGTTGATCTTGGCCGGTGCGCGGAACGTGTCTCGGGATGGCCGCGGCCCCAAGCCGCGAATACCGGACTTCATGGGATCGAGCTACGACGCGCAGCACAACGAGTACTGCGCGTACGTTCTCTCCGAAGAGCAAACGCCGTACGGTCTCCTCTTAGGCAACTACAAGACGTACGCGCAATCGACGGCAAAAGGAGGCGTCCGCGGCTTATGGGACGCGGATACCGATCGCATCATCTTCGGAACGCATCAAATCGCCTATCGCCTGCGCGACGGGCGGCAGACGCTCTTCCCGCACCAAATCGCGCGCGAGTTCACGTTCCTCCCCTACGCGCAGCTCTCGGAGTTCACGCTGGAGAACCGCTTGCACGTCAGCGAAGCGTTTTACGTGCCGCACGGCGCCGCGTTCGACCGGGCCGTCTCCTTCGTGGTCGACGTCACCCTGTACAACCCCGGCGCCGCGGAGATCGAGGTCTCCGTCTTTCCTTGGGCGCTCCTCATCGGGCAGCGTTTCTACGGCGAACCGGAGCACGAAGTGCACGCACACATCGACGGGCCGCTGGTGTGCTCGCGCAATCTGGAGACCGGCGGCGAGCGTTGGTGGGGAGGCTCGCGGACGCCGTCGGCGATCAACTTGTCACTGCGTGAACAGGTGCTGCTGCAGCACATGCGCCGCGGCGGGCTCGTGCCGCGGATCCAAGACCAGCAGCTCGGCGAGGTGACCCCGGAGGAAGCCGAGCTGGTCAGCCACCGTATCTTCGGCGCCTTCGAGTACCGCATTCGCGTCGCGGCGGGTGCGCGCGAGGCGCTGCGCATCGCGGTCGTCTACCACGCTGCCGGCAGAGAGCGTTCCAGACCCGTCCTCGAAGCGCTCCTCCGCGATCCCCGCGCGCTGCACGACACGCAGCACTACTTCGCCGAGCGACTAGCCGACGCGCGGATCATGACCCCCTCACCGGTCATCAGCCGTGGCATCGTCTGGGCGAAAGCGAACATGCTGCGCGTCGTGAAGGAATATCCGCACGGCTGGGGTGCGACGAACTCGCCGCCCTCCGACATCCTCGTCTCGCGCGACACGTCGTGGTTCGTTCACGGATACGACTACTTCTTGCCGCAGTTCAGCCGCGACGCGCTCGAGGTCTTCAGTCGCGTCGCGGAAGAGAACGGCATGATGATCGAGTACGTGCGCGGCGTCAGCGGCTTCAAGACGTCCTACGATCTCAACATCAATGACGACACGCCGTTGCATCTCGTGGCGATGCTCCATCACTACAACGCGACGCTGGACGACGCATGGGTGCGCGAGCATCACGCGCTCGTCGTCAAAATGGCGGACTACCTGCTCTCGCAGCGCGACGCGTACGGGCTGATTTTCTGCAAAGCGCAAGGCGTCGATATGTACGGCATCTCCTCGTGGCGCAACATCATTCCGTACTACACGCTCGACGGCGCAGTCACGGAGATCAACGCGGAAGCGGTCTTCGCGCTGGAGGCAGCGGCAATGCTCTGCGCGGTCGTCGACGATCACGAACACTGGGAGCGGTACGGGCAAGAAGCCCAAGCGCTGCGGGCGGCGATGATCGCCCAGCTCTACAACGACGATACCGGGGCGTTCGTCCTGAACTACGACAAGGACCGCAACTACCAAGACAACTTCACGGCGGACGAAGTCTTCCCGGTGCTCTTCGGCGTCGGCGGGTACGAGCAGCGGCGCGCCATCCTGGCGCGCTTGCAGGAAGCGGATTTCGTGACGCCGATCGGCCTGCGCACCATCTCGACGGCGGATTCCTGGTACTTCCCTTCGTACGGCTACGGGTTGCTCGGCGGCGTGTGGCCGGATCTCACGCTCTGGTTCACGGTGGCGCTCGCCCGTCACGCGTACGTAGACGAAGCCGTGCACTACTTGGGTGCGATGTACGAAGCGATGGAGGCTGGAAGCCCGCGCAACACCGTACCGGGTGAGTTCGGGGAATGGTTCGACGGCGGGTCGCTCAGCAACCGCGGAATGTATCTCTCGCCGTGGACCGGCGCAAAGTATCTCTGGGCGGTGGCCGAGACCGTCGGCGGCCTCGACGGGTATCGCACGAGCGGTAGGCCGCATCTCGTGCCGTTGCGGCCGAAGGGCTGGCAATGGATCGCGGCCGCGCGCGTGCACTGGGGCAATCGCCGGTGCAGCTACGTCATCGATCTGCGCAACGACATCATCTACGGCGATATGAGCGAGCTCTCGGCGGAGGAGCCGTTCACGTGCATCCATGCCGGGCGCGACGTCAGCGACGAGGTCACGACCTCGCCGGTCGAGGTCGGAGCGGTGGCGTTCGAGGATCCGAACGGCGCGGCACGCATCTTTCTCTGCAACCTCGACGATGCTGCGCGCGACGTTTCGGTCGAGTTTCGCGGCCACTCCGCGCGCCTCGAGCTTGCCGCAGGGGCGCTGGGCGAAGTCCACTTCATGGGGACGCCCACCGAGCGCAGAGCACGCGCCACGCGCCTGGACGTCGTTCGCCCGGCGCTCAACCGCTTGTTGAGAAGAAGCGTCTCCACGTAGCGGCGAAGGCAGCGTCGTGGGCTCCTCCAAGCATTTCGCCACCATCGTGCTGGCGCTCGGCACGGTGGTCTTGCTCGCCGCCATCGCCATCGGCCAGCACATGGGCTATCGCTTGCTCGGGCAGGCGACGGAGCTTTCCCCGGCCGTGCTGCCGACCGTCTTGATCACGCCCGAGCCCTCCGGCGTGAGCTCGGGCACCTTCGGCCCCGATTGGCAGCGCTCGCAGACGCTCTCCGGTGCTCCGGACCCCGGTTTCCCCGATCCCCGCGTCCCGCCCGTGCCGCTGCCGACGCGCCCGCCCGCACCGACGCCTACGCCGAAGCCGCCGGAACCCACGCCGAATCCGAACGTCCCCATCTGGCGCCAGAGCCCCCTGCCTACGGCGATGCCCAGCCCCGCAGGGTCGCCGGAGGCGCAAGCTGCCGCATCCCCCGGTGCAACCACGCCGCCGTACTGATAGGATAAGGAGAACATGGAACACACCGGCACGGACACCGTCAAGCGCGGCCTCGCGCAGATGCTCAAGGGTGGCGTCATCATGGACGTCGTGACGCCCGATCACGCGCTCATCGCGCAGGAGGCGGGGGCGGTCGCGGTCATGGCGCTCGAGCGAATTCCAGCCGACATCCGGGCGGCCGGCGGCGTGGCACGGATGAGCTCGCTCGAGTTGATCCAGTCGATCATGGACGCCGTGACGATCCCCGTCATGGCAAAGGTCCGGATCGGCCATTTTGCCGAGGCACAAGTGCTGCAGTCCATCGGCGTCGATTACATCGACGAATCTGAAGTACTGACGCCCGCCGACGACAGGTACCACATCGAGAAGCGTCCGTTCACGACGCCGTTCGTCTGCGGCGCACGCGATCTCGGCGAGGCGCTGCGCCGGATCGCCGAGGGCGCAGCGATGATTCGCAGCAAGGGTGAAGCCGGAAGCGGAAACATCGTCGAAGCCGTACGTCACATGCGCGCGATCGGCGACGCGATCCGCGAGTTGAGCGTTGCGCCGAAAGAAGAACTTACCGCGCGCGCGCGCGATCTCGGCGCACCGCTCGAGCTCGTCGCGCAGGTCGCGCGGGATGGACGCTTACCGGTCGTGCTCTTCTGCGCCGGAGGCGTGTCGACGCCGGCCGACGCGGCGCTCATGATGCAGCTCGGGGCGGAAGGCATCTTCGTCGGGAGCGGCATCTTCAAATCGAACAACGAAAGACTCTTTGCGAAAGCGATCGTTGACGCGACGACGCACTACGAGGATCCGAAGGTCGTCGCCGAGGCGTGCCGCTCGCTCGGAACGTCGTCGGCGATGCCGGGCCTCGACGTGCGTAACCTCCCCGATTCGGAGTTGCTCGCAAGCAGAGGAAACTGATGGGGGAGCGCGTGCCCGTGATCGGCGTCCTTGCGTTGCAGGGTGACGTCGAGGAGCACCTTGCGGCGCTGCGCCGCGCCGGCGCGCAGGCGCGCGCAGTGAAGCAGTGCGATCAGCTCGATGGGCTCGACGGATTGGTCATCCCGGGCGGCGAGTCGACTACCGTCATGAAGTTGCTGCAGCGCTTCGGCCTGGCGTCGCCAATCGTCGAGCGCGTACGCGCCGGTCTGCCGCTTTGGGGAACGTGCATGGGCATGATCGTCGCGGCGCACGACGTCGCAGACGTGAAGCAGCAGACCCTCGACGTGCTCGACATCACCGTTCGGCGCAATGCGTTCGGCCGGCAGAACGAGTCCGCGGAAGTCGATCTCGCCGTTCCGGCGATCGGCGCCAAGCCCTTTGCGGCAATCTTCATTCGTGCGCCATGGATCGAGCGCACCGGCCCCGGCGTAGAGTTGCTCGCTTCCCGCGAGGGACACGGCGTCATGGTGCGCCAGGGAAACGTGCTTGCGACCTCCTTCCATCCCGAGCTGGGCAAGGACACGCGCGTCCACGAGTATTTCCTCTCAATCGTCCGCGAGGCGGCGAGGATAGGGAAGCGCTCCACCGCCGCATAAGAACGTACGGCGGATGAGTTCTCCAACAGCCCCGGAAGCGAAAGCCTCCGGTTTTCAGGGGCAGGTCCCTTCAATCGCCGAGGTCGTAAGCGAGATCATCGGTTCGCTCGCGCTTGCGGCGCATGCGTACATGGACGAGGCCTCCGGCGCCGGCGATCTCGCTTCCGCGGAAGTGGCCATCGACGTTGCGTCGCTCGCGTTCGATCGAATCCGCGAACGTCTGGGCGCCGAGCGGCGTCTCGCGATCGCTCAGCTCTTGACGGAGACGCGCTTGGCCTACGTCAGAAGGCGCGAGGCGTAACCTCGAAGGCCCATGCAAAGCGACGTCCTCGTTTTGAACTTCACCTACGAAGCGTTGAACGTCACGACGTTCCAGCGCGCCGTGAAGCTGCTCTTCGCCGGCAAAGCGGAAGCCGTGCACAATCGGGAACGCGTGCTGGCGTCGACGAGCTTCGAGATGCGCATGCCGTCCGTCATTCGGATGCTCTATTACATCCGGCGTCCGATGCAGCGAGTAGCCTTGACGAAGAAGAACGTGCTTATTCGCGACGATTACGCCTGCCAATACTGCGGAACGCACGGCGAGCGCCTCATGACGGTCGATCACGTGGTGCCCAAGAGCCGTGGCGGACCATCGACGTGGGAAAACCTCGTCTGCTCGTGCATGCGCTGCAACAACCGTAAGAACAACCGTACGCCGCAGGAAGCGAACCTCACGCTGCGCCGCAAGCCGCGGCAGCCGAAATACATTCCCTGGATTCAGATCAAGCGCAACACGCTGCCCGACGAATGGGGCAAGTTCTTGTTCCTCTACAACGTCTCGATCGAAGAGCGCATCGAGGTTTAACCTGTTAGGCCAGCATTCATCGGACGATTTTGCGTCCGAATGAGGCTGCTATGAATGGATGGAGGGGATGTGCGTATGCCGGCACGAGACCTAGGAGCGGTATTCGACGAACATCTACGCGACGAATTCGAATTGCATGATGCCGTGGCCACGATGGAAACCATGAGCGCCGAGCCACACCTCTACCATGCACCAACGATGATCGGTGGCAACGGTAAGGAAGAGATATTTAGGTTCTACCGGGATCATTTTGTCACTACGTGGCCGCGGGACACGTCCACGACCCGCATTTCGCGGACAATCGGAGAGGATCAGGTTGTCGACGAACTCGTCATGACGTTCACGCACGACACCGTGATAGACGCGCTTCTACCCGGCGTCACGCCCACTGGAAGACGCGTGTCGCTGCCGGTCGTCGTCGTGGTGAAGTTCCACGAAGGAAAGATCGTCCACGAACACATCTACTGGGATCAAGCGTGCTTGCTCGTTCAAGTCGGTCTCTTGGATCCGGCGGGCCTCCCGGTTACCGGTGCGGCACAGGCTCAAAGCCTTCTCGATCGCAGCTATGCGACCAACGCGCTCCTTGCGTCGAAGCCGTAGAGTCTCCTTAGACTCGAGCGCCTTTCTATGCGGGTTAGGATCTCAGAGCAAACGCTTTGCGCCACGCTGCCGAGACGCGCTCCGGCGTAGGCCTCTCTACGACGCAGGCGACGCAGCCGTCCGGGCGCACGACAAGGGCCGCATCGTGCTTGAGATGCCAGTGCTTCGGCGCTTTCTCGATCCGAATGACCGGTTCGGGAAGTCCGTCCCCAAATACGTGCCCGACGACGACGAGTGCCGCCCCTCCGGCGCGCATCCGATTGATGCGCGAACCGTTCGGGAGCGCGAGATCGTCGATGCGGCGCCCTGCGAGCGGGTGACGCGTATCGATGAGCGGCGACTTCGTGTAGCGGCCGGATAGCATTCCCATCGCGCGGCACGCTTTGCGCTGCATGCCGGGCTCGCGCAAAAAAACGCCGAGCAAGCGGAACGGGAGGGCTCCGAACCACCTGGCGCCGCCGAATCCAAATCGCGTCAGCGCGTCGGTGAAACGCTCCACCGACCCCGCGATCGCTTCGCGCCTTTCGAGCTCGTAGCTCGAGAGCAGCGCCCGCGCGTCGCTGCGGCCCGAGAGCGCGTAGGCGAGTTTCCATGCAAGGTTGGCAGCGTCGTGGATGCCCGCGTTCATGCCTTGTCCTCCCGCGGGACTGTTCAGATGCGCGGCGTCGCCGGCGAGCGCGATGGAGCCGACGACGAAGTGCTGCGCGTGGCGGCGATGAATGCGAAAGAGGCTCGACCATATCGTACGCGCTCGGACTCCTTCGCCGAGCAGGCGCGCGAGGCGCGCGGCGTGCGCGGCCGGATCGAGGGCGCTTGCGTCGTCGACGCCCTCGGGGAGGAGCGCAATGACGCGCCACCTGTTTGCGGCGTACTCGATGCCAAGCGCGAGCGATGCCTTCTTGAACGAAAAGCGCGGCGACGGGGGCGCCCACGGCGGGCCGCTGACGATCACGTCGGTGAGGACGGCGCGCGCGCGATAGGTCGCGCCCTCGAGCGCCAAGCCAAGCGCCTGGCGAACGATGCTGTGCGCTCCGTCGCACCCCACGACGTAGCCCGCCGTCATCTGCTGCGTTCCCGCGTCCGTGGAGAAGGTTACGGTCACGCCGTCCGCGCGCTCCTCGACTCCGGTAACGTCACACCGCGTTCGCAGCGTGCAGAGCCCGCTCTCGCCGACGAGCCGGCGAAGGACGCTTTCCGTCTCGTTCTGCGGGATAAGAAGGGCACCGGCGGGTTCGATGACGTCGGCAACGTTCGAAAAATCGATCCGCACGATGCGCTCGGCGACGCCGACGGCCGAGATCTCCACCACCTGGCGCCACGTGCCCGCAGCGCGCAGAGCGTCGAGCGCGCTCCAATCCTGCATCACTTCCAGCGTGCGCGGCACGACGAGCAGCGCGCGCGACTCCTGCGGTGGCTCGGCCTCGCGTTCGAGAATCGTGGAGCGGACGCCGTGATGCGCGAGACCGAGCCCCAGAGAGAGTCCGACGGGCCCACCGCCCACGATGATCACGGGAGCGTCCATCGCGCCCCCGGTTCGGCCTGAGGTTAAGCGGAGCCTTGGCAGCGACGTTGAAGAATGAACGATATGAGCGACGTCCGGCTCTTCGCGCTCCTCTCCGCCTCACTTCGCGCGGCGGCGTTTGCGATTAGCCATCATTCCGCCACGGCCAAGGGAGCGTAGCGACTCGCACGCACGCGCTCTGCGCGTACGCTTTCCTCTTAGCGCTCATTCTCTTTGCGGGGCAACGGTCGTGGACCAAACAAAAACGCCGTATTTTCAGGCACTGCTCGACTACGTCGATGCAGGCGTGATCCCGTTTCACACGCCGGGGCACGTTCAAGGCAACGGGATGGATGCGTCGTTTCGAGAGTTCGTCGGCGACAATATTTGCGCGATCGATCTCACGCCGATGCCGGGGCTCGACGATCTGCTCCAGCCTACCGAGGCCGTGCGCGACGCGCAGGAGCTTGCCGCGCAGGCGTACGGAGCGGATCGAACGTTCTTTTTGGTCAACGGATCCACGAGCGGGAACCAATGCATGATGATGACCGCCGTGAACCCGGGCGACAAGATCGCGGTTCCTCGTAACTCGCACAAGTCGATGCTCGGCGGACTCGTCATGAGCGGGGCGCAGCCCGTCTACATGCAGCCGGAGGTGGACGAAGGGCTCCACATGGATCACTGCGTGACGCCGCAGACGGTAGCGCGCACGCTCGAGGAGCACCCCGATCTCGCCGCCGTCTACATCGTCTCCCCGACGTACTACGGCGTTGCGGCCGATTTGGCCGAGATCGCGCGCATCGTCCACGATGCCGGGAAGCTGCTGCTGGTCGACGAGGCGTGGGGGCCGCATTTCCACTTCCATCCGGAGCTGCCGCTTTCGGCGACCGCTGCCAAGGCCGACTTGTCCATCAACTCGACGCATAAGATGCTCTCGGCCTTTTCGCAGTGCGCGATGCTGCACCAGTGCGGAGATCGCGTGCGCGTGGATCGGCTCCAGTCGGTCGTCAAGATGTTCCTTTCGACCTCGCCCAATCTGCCGATGGTCGCCTCGCTCGACGTGGCGCGCAAGCAGATGGCGACGGATGGCGAGCGGCTGCTCTCACGAACGATTGCGCTCGCTCGCGAAGCGCGCGAGAGAATCAATCGGGTCGAAGGTCTCTACTCGTTCGGCGACGAGCTCAAGGGGCGCCCGGGAGTTTTCGACGTCGACCCGACCAAGGTCGTCGTTACCGTGCGCGGCCTCGGGTACACCGGCTACGAGGTCTCGGAGCTCTTGCGCCGGCGTTACAATATCCAAGTCGAGCTCGCGGACCTGTTCAACATCGTCGCACTGTTCACGATCGGAACCAGGGACGAAGCGGCGGAGCGGTTCGTCACCGCATTGGAAGAGATCTCGCGCGACGATCGGCCCCTCGACATGTTTGCGCGCTCGGGGATCCTCGAGCAACCGCGCAATCGGCGCAGCTACCGGCTGCCGAAGACTCCGCCGATGCGCATGCTGCCGCGCGATGCGTTCTTGGCACCGACGGAGAGCGTGACGTTTCGCAAGAGCAAGGGGCGCATCTGCGCGGAGACGATCGCGCCGTATCCGCCGGGCATTCCGGTGCTCGCCCCGGGCGAAGAGATCACCGACGAGATCCTCAACTACCTGCGCTTGGAGTTGAAGGCCGGCGTGCGCATTCAGGGCCCGTACGACAGCGAACTGCGCACGATCCGCGTCGTCCGACCGTAGGCGCGCGAAGGCGCCGCCGGAGGCGCAAGGTGCGACGCCGCTTCGCGGAAAAGAGAAAGGCGTGGCGGTGAAAGCCGAGCAGGTCTCCCCCAGTTGGGAGCTCTCCCAACTTCTCGATATCTTCCCTCTTCCTATTCGTCAGGCGCTCGTTCGCCTTCCCAACGTCGAAGCGATGATCGAGGTCGTGCTCGATCTCGGACGACCGCCGGAGGCGCGCTTCGAGAACGATTTCACGTATTTGAGCGACGCCGCGGTGACGAACGAAGACATCGCACACATCTGTTCTCGCATCTCGTCTTTCGGCGGCGACAATCGCGCCGGCATCGAGCAGACATTGCACCGCATCAGTGCGATTCGCAATCGCAACGGGAAGATCGTCGGCCTCACGTGCCGCGTCGGACGAGCGGTCTACGGCACGATCGACATCTTTTTGGACGTCTTGCACAGCGGTGCGTCGGTCTGTCTCTTGGGCCGGCCCGGCGTCGGCAAAACGACGATGCTTCGCGAGTGCGCCCGCGTTCTGTCCGAAGAGCGCAAGCGCGTCGTCATCGTTGACACCTCGAACGAGATCGCCGGCGACGGCGACGTGCCGCACCCCGGCATCGGGCTCGCCCGCCGCATGCAGGTTGCGGACCCCGCGCTCCAACACGCGGTGATGATCGAAGCCGTCGAGAACCACATGCCCGAGGTCGTCGTGATCGATGAGATCGGCACCGCCGCCGAGGCTGAGGCCGCGCGCACGATCGCGGAACGCGGCGTGACGCTCATCGGCACGGCGCACGGCCAGACGCTCGAGAACCTTTTGATGAATCCCACGCTCACCGACCTCGTCGGCGGCATCAGCGCGGTCACCCTTTCGGATGAAGAGGCGCGCCGCCGCGGCACGCGCAAGACCGTTCTCGAGCGCAAGGCACCGCCGACGTTCGACGTCGTGGTTGAGATTCAAGAACGCGACCGGCTCGCGATTCACAAGAACGTGGGCGAAGTGGTCGATGCGCTGCTGCGCGGGTATCAGCCGCAGCCCGAGATTCGACGCCGGGAGCCGAGCGGCGAGGTCACGGTCGTTCAGGAGGCCGACACCGAATCGATGCCCGTGCTCTCGGAGTCGTTTGCGCCACCTTCGCATGGCGAGAACGAGCGGTCGGTCGCGATCTTTCCGTACGGCGTCTCGCGCAGCAAGATCGAACGCGCGATTCACAACCTTCGCGTCAACGCGGGGATTTCGCGCACGTGGGACGAGGCCGACGTCGTGATCACGCTCAAGGCGCTCGAGCGCAAACAGCAGCCGAAGCTCAAGGAGATCGCGGCCGACAACGTGCCGATCTATTCGATCAAGACGAACACGACCACCCAGATCCAGAGCGCCCTGCGCGACGTGTTCAACCTCGGATCGATCGACCGGGAGGAGCTGGCGCTGCGCGAGGCCGAGGAGGGCATCTACCAAGTGCTCCTGACGAGTCAGGCCGTCGAGCTGACGCCGCAGACGTCGTACGTGCGGCGCATGCAGCATCAGCTCGCGGAGAAATACCGCCTGCAATCGCGCAGCACGGGATTGGAGCCGAATAGGCGCGTCCGCATCTCCAAGTGTTCGTAACGCTCGAGGGCATCGAGGGCAGCGGCAAGAGTACGCTGCTGAGCGGTCTCGCGCAGCGCTTGGAAGCGGGCGGCGCGCAGCCGCTCGTCACGTACGAGCCCGGCGGAACGCCGGCCGGTGACGCGGTGCGCGAGCTGCTGCTCAACAGCGATCTGGAGATCGCGCCGCTCACCGAAGCGCTCCTGATGAACGCGGCGCGGGCGCAGCTCGTGACGGGCCGAATCCGTCCGGCGCTGGCTGCGAGGCGCATCGTGCTCTGCGACCGGTATTTCGATTCGACGCTCGCGTACCAAGGATACGGACGCGGACTCGACATCCCGACGTTGCGCCTTCTCTGTCTAGCCGCGACGTCCGGCCTAGACCCGGATCTCACGTTTCTTCTCGATCTCCCGGTGGAGAGCGCGCGCGGCCGTCTGCAGGAGCGCGCTGCGGACCGCATCGAGCGAGAGGACGGCGCGTTTTTCGAGCGCGCGCGGCGAGGATATCTCGAGATGGCAAAGGCCGGCGGCCGCTGGCACGTTTTGGATGCGATGCGCTCGCCGGAGGAGTTGCTCGACGACGCGTGGCCGATCGTTCGTGCGCTCGTAGAAGCGCCCGCGTGAACGGCGAGCTCTCTTTCGACGTCGTCGGCGCGCACGGACCGCGCGCCTACTTCGAACATCTGACGCGCGACTCCATTGCGCACGCCTACGTCTTCAGCGGCCCCGACGGCGTCGGTAAGAAGACGTTTGCGCGCCGCCTCGCGCAGTCGCTGCTCTGCGCCGCGCCGAAGCCCGGCGTGCTCGGCTACGACCGGGTCTGTCCCTCCTGCCGGCTCTTCGAAATGCAGGCGTACCATCCGGATTTCCTCGAGCACGACGGTACGCTGAAGATCGGCGACCGCGATACGCCGGCACGTTTCGGCGACGAGACGCTCACCGCGCGCGATCTCGTGCGCCAGTTGTCGATGGAGTCGTACGTGGGCGGGATGCGCGTCCTGCTGCTCGGCGATCTCGATTTCGCCACGCACCACGCGGCCAACGCGCTGTTGAAGTTCTTCGAGGAGCCACCGGCGGGCGTCGTACTGCTCCTCACCACGCCCTCTCCCGGCACGCTGCTTTCGACAATTCGCTCGCGCGCCTTGGAGATACGTTTCGGCTTGCTCTCGCGCGCAGAGGTAGCCGATATTCTGCGCCGCAAGGGGTACGACGCCGCGCAGGCTGAAGCGGGTGCGCTCTTGAGCCAAGGAAGCGTGACGCAGGCGACGGCAGCGCTCGAAACCGAGGAGGCATCGGTGCGCACGCAGGCAGCGCGCTGGTTCTTCGACGTGGTTGCGGGAGGAACGCCGCAAGAGGGGTGGGCGTCACGCGAAACGTTGGTCTTGGGGCTGGAGGTCCTCAAGGGTCTCGTCCGCGATTGGGTTGCGGTCCACGAGGCGAAGCGTGCGCCGCTCTACGCGGATTACGACGACGCGCTTCGTTCGCTTCCGCCGCTCTCCGGTGCGGCGCTTGGGGCGATTCTCGGCCGCATCGACGACGCGCAGCGCCTCGCGCGCACGAACGTCAGCCCGTCGATGGCGAGCGAGATCGTGCGCATGGCGCTCTGCGGCGCCGGCGCGCCGGGCTAACCCGCTAAGCGCGAAACGCGAGGTTCGCGTACTGCTTGGCGAACGGGAAGGCGAGATAGCCGAGCGCGATCGCTTCGAAGAGGGCCTGCAAGAGCACTTGTTCGGTGTGGCTCAAGAGGACTCGTTCGCCGATGACGTTGACGAGATACGGGGGGAGAACCACGAAGAGTCCGACGAATGCGACCGCAAGAATTGCCGCACCGAGCAGATCGGCGCGAACCGCGCGGAACGAACCGCCGAGCGCGAGGCTTCCCGGCAATCCACCGATCGCCGCCGCCGGGATCGTGTAGATGAGAAAGAATGCAGCTACCAGCATCAGGACGATCTGGCCCGTGAGCCCGAAGAGCGCGCCGACGTACTCTGCGATCATGACGAGAAACCAAAAGCCGATGGCCGCGACGATGATGCCGCCGCCCTTGCGGCGCGCCTCTTCCCATGCCGAGTCGAACGTTGCGCGAAGCCCACGTTCGAGTGCGTCGGCGTGCACGATCGCCACGCCGAAAGCAAAACTATAGAAAACTCGGGCGGCGAAGTCGAAAAGGCTTGCGCCCGCGCCTCCCAGCGGAGCGGTGACGTACGTTGCCAGCGCCGCAAGCGCGAGCGCGGCGACGGCGCCGAGGAGGGGCCCGACGAAGACGGAGGGCTGGCGCGCGAGCAACGGAATCGCGCGCAGGTAGATCGTGAGGTCGGGGGCGCGCCTCACCGCGCTCCTTCGAGCGAGTGGCGGCACGAGCAATCGGCTTCGCGTGGGATGCGCTCGACGATGCGTGCGATGGCGGCTTTGGTCCGCTCGTTGTTGCGCTTGAACACCTCCATGACCTCGTGGTGCGACACCGGCGGCATGCCTTCGAGACCAACGTCGTAATCGGTGATGAGCGAGATGTTCACGTAGCATATCCCGAGCTCGCGCGCCAAGTACGCCTCGGGGTACTGTGTCATGTTGATGACCTCCCAGCCGAGGCTCTGGAACCATTTCGACTCCGAGCGCGTGGAGAAACGTGGACCCTGGACTACGACGACCGTACCGCGCTCGTGCGTTTCGATCCCGAGCGAGCGCAGCGCCTCGACGGCGATCGGACGCAGCGTCGGGCAATACGGGTCGGCAAAGCTCACGTGCGTCGTCACGGGTCCGTCGAAGAACGTGTCCCTACGGCCCGTCGTGCGATCGACGAGTTGATCGGCAACGACCATCGATCCCGGCTTTACCTCGCGTGCGAGCGACCCGCACGCCGTCGGCCCGACGATGTGCGTGACGCCGAGCATCTTCATCGCGTACAGGTTCGCGCGATAGTTGATGACGTGCGGCGGATAGCGATGGTCTTTGCCGTGACGTGGGAGAAACGCGACGCGACGACCCGCAAGCTCGCCGAGCGCGACGCGATCGCTGGGGGGGCCGTACGGCGTCTCGACCCACGCTTCGCGCGCGTCTTCGATGAGCGAATAGAATCCCGAACCGCCAAAAACGCCGATGTCGGCGCGCTCCGATGTCTCCATATCGCGGGGCGGATTCGAGGTAACGCTGCTTTCCCCTCGAACGCACGTGCATGCGTCGTTTATGCTGCGCGTTGCTCGTCGCGATCGTCGCCGGGTGTACGCGCGTCGGCGCGCCGGCGTCTCCAAACGGTCGTCACGCGTGGACGGTTCCCCACGTGCTGCGCATTGCGGATATCTCCGACCCCGATCATCTCAATCCGTATTTGTCCGAGATGGACCTCGTCTACGATCTCTCGTCCCTGATCTATTCGTACCTCGTGATCTCCGACGATCGCGGGCGGCTCGTTGGAGATCTCGCCGAAACGGTGCCGACGCCGTTCAACGGCGGCGTCTCTCGCGACGGCCTGACGGTGACGTACCATCTTCGGCGAGGCGTCCTCTGGCAGGACGGCGCGCCCTTCACGGCGCGCGACGTCATCGCGTCGTGGCGCGCCGTCGTCGATCCGCGAAACGACACGCTCTTCCGCGAAGGATACGACCGGGTGGCGTCGATACGCGCACCCAACCCGTATACCGTCGTCGTGCGCTTGCGCGAGCGGGACCCCGCCTTCGTCTCGCAATTCTTCGCGCCACTGCAGGAAGGCGGCAAGCCCGTTCTTCCAGCGCACGTCATCGATCGGGATGTCGATTTCAATCATAGCTCCCTCGACACGCATCCGATCGGCACCGGGCCGTTCGCGTTCGTCAGCTGGAAGCGAGGTACGGGCATCGTGCTCGAGCGCTTCGACCGGTACTTCAAGGGCAGGCCGAAGCTCGCACGCATCGAGCTGCACGTCATTCCGGACGATCAGACGATCGCGACCGAGGTTCGGGTGCATCACGTCGATCTCGTCGTCTCGCCCACCGGAGCGCTGTACGAAGAGTATCGCTCCTTTCCCGGCGTGGTCACGGGCCTGCGGCCCTGGAACGCGCAGGAAGTGCTGATACTCAACGAGCGCAAACCCGGGCTGGCCGACGTAACGGTTCGGCGCGCCGTCGCATCCGCGATCGATTACGACGCGCTCCTTCGCAAGATCGCGCACGGCATCGGGGAGGAGGCGTACAACACGCTGCCTCCGACGGCCCTCGGATACGAGCGGCTGCCGCCCCACCGCTACGATCCCGTACGCGCGAACCGGCTGCTCGACGCTGCGGGCTGGGTACGCGGGAGCGACGGCGTTCGTTCCCGCCGCGGCGTGCGCCTCGCCTTCACGCTTGCGGTGATCGCGGGCTCGACGACTCTTACGGATATCGGAATCGAGCTTCAGCAGAACTTCAAAGCTGTGGGCATCGCTCTCACGATGAAGAGTTATCCTTACGACACGATCTTCGTGCCGGCGGGTCCGATACTATCGGGCACGTACGACATGGCGATCTACTCCACGACGCTGCAGTGGGATCCGGACGTCCACGTCTACGTCGGGTGCGATCGATGGTATCCGCACGGCCAGAACGTCTTCGGCTACTGCAACCGCGAGGTCGACGCGCTAGAGAAGCGCGGGCTGCAGACCGAGGACCCGTTGATTCGCGCCGCGCTCTACCGGCAAGCCAGCGAGATCATGTGGGAGACGATCTCGTACGTGCCATTGTACGAACTACGGCGGCCAATCGTGCGGTCTCCCGATTTGCGCAACTTTAGCACGAATCCGAGCGCCACGCCCTGGTGGAACGCCTGGCAATGGGACATCTAGCGGCGACGGTGCGACCGCTCTGCGCCATTAGCGGTTGAAATCGCTAGGCTTGAGATCGTCGAGGAACTTCTTGAATCGCGCCATCTCCGCGTCGTCGACGGGGCGCGTTTTCTCCGACACGGATTCCTCGAGAACGATCTTGTCGGAGACGTAGATCGGCGCCTGGACGCGTAGCGCCAGCGCGATGCCGTCGGAGGGGCGCGCGTCGATTTCTTGGAGATCGCCGTTCGTACGTACGACCAGTTTGGCAAAGAACGTCGATTCTTTGATGTCGTGAATGATAACGTGTTCGAGATGGGCGCCGAGCGTTACGAGGATGCTGCGCATCAAGTCGTGGGAGAGCGGCCGAGGAACGGGAGCGCCCTCGAGCGCGAGAGCGATAGCGGTTGCTTCGAACGGACCGATCAAGATCGGCAGGTAGTGGGTGCCGTCGCCGTCCCGGAGGATGACGACCGGATCGTGTGTCAGGAGATCGATGCCGAGCTTATCGACCGTCATCTTCCGCATGTTTCATTTTATCCGACGCGAACTGGGGATTCTCATGCCCCTTTCCTGCGGGATCGTCGGTCTGCCCAACGTCGGCAAGTCGACCATTTTCAACGCGCTCACACGCTCGGCGGCGGCGCTCGCCGCCAACTACCCATTTGCCACGATCGAGCCCAATATCGGGGAGGTGGCGGTCCCCGACCGGCGCCTTGGGGTCCTGCAGGAACTCGTTCGTGCCGTTCGCGTGGTGCCGGCGACCGTGCGCTTCGTCGACATCGCCGGCTTGGTACGGGGCGCGAGCGCCGGGGAAGGGCTCGGCAACGCGTTCTTGAGCCACATTCGGGAGACCGACGCCGTCGCGATGGTCGTCCGGTGCTTCGAGGCGAGCGACGTCGTGCACGTAGAAGGCGAACCAGATCCGTTACGCGACATCGAGATCGTCGCGATCGAGCTCGCGCTTGCCGACCTCGCGACGATCTCGCGCCGCATCGAGCGCTTGGAGCGCGAAGCGCGAGCCGACGCAAAGGTGCGCTCACGGCTCGATGCGGCGCGGCGTGTCAGGGAGGCTCTCGAAGCGGGGCGCCCTGCGAGAGCGTTCCCACCGGAGTCGCTCGAACGCGGGATTGCGCGCGAAGCGTTTCTGCTCACCGCGAAGCCGATGCTCTACGTCGCAAACGTCGACGAAACCCCGACGGAGATGACGGGCGGTCGCGTCCGCGCGGTCGAGGAGAAGGCCTCAGAAGACGGCAGCCGCGTATTGCGGCTCTGCGGCACGCTGGAAGCGGAGCTAGCGGGCCTGCAGGAGGACGAGGCGACGGAGTTTCGCGCGAGCCTCGGCATCGAGAGAAGTGGGCTCGACGAGCTCGCCGCCGCGGCGTACGACGCCCTCGGTTTGATGACCTTCCTCACCGCCGGAGAGAAAGAGGCACGCGCCTGGCCGATCCCCAAGGGGACGCGCGCACCGCAAGCGGCGGGTACGATCCACAGCGACATCGAGCGCGGATTCATCCGCGCCGAGATCGTCTCATACGACGATTACGTGAAGCATCGGACGATGGAGGCGATGCGCGCCGCCGGGCTCGTGCGCAGCGAGGGCAAAGAGTACGTCATGCAGGAAGGCGACGTCGTCAACTTCCGCTTCAACGTTTGAGCGGAGAGGGAGTTGCGGGTCGGCCGACGGCGGTATAGAAGATACGACCGAGGACGTGGCGGGGAACGTCTACGAGAGCGCCGACGTCAACAGCACCTGCTGCATCGACGCCTTCAACGGCCCCGTCAACGGCACGGCTACGGCGAACTTCAGCATCAATGCAAACGGAGTCAGCCCCAATGGCCCCTGCAGCGAACGTAACGCCAAACCAGAACAACTATGGGTTGTTGGTGGATTCCAGCGGCCGAGTGTTCGTGGCCGACGCGAGCAGCAATGGGCTCGTTTCCGTTCTCACGCCGCCGTTTGTCTCCAGCAGCACGCCAGCATTCAACCTGACGGTGAGTTCGGGAAATGTGGTTTACGGGATGGCATTCGACGGCTCGGGCGACCTATGGGTTACCGAGGAGGTAGGCGGCGGTTCCGTCTGGGAGATCAAGGCCCCGATCACCTCTGCCAGCACGGCAGTCGAGGTTTTGAGCGGGATTTCGAACGCCTACGGCATCGCCTTCGGGCCGTAGCGATGAGGGAAAAAAGTCCAAGGCTTTCCGAAGGAGCTACGGCGCCACCCTTGTAGTCTTTTCTTTGATGAGCACTGCGGTACGCGACGTCTCGATCTTCGGCGAAGCGATCGCCTATTTCAACGAAGCCGCAGATCTCCTAGAACTCGATTCCGGGATGCGACTGATATTGACGCATCCAACCCGCCAAATCATCTTCTCGATTCCGTTTCAGCGCGATTCGGGAGAGTTCGAAGTGTTCACGGGGTATCGGGTTCAGTATAGCTTCGCTCGAGGTCCGGGCAAGGGCGGGATCCGTTTTCATCCCGGCGTGACGCTCGACGAGGTCACGGCACTGGCATTTTGGATGACCTGGAAGTGCGCCGTCGTCGATCTGCCCTTCGGAGGAGCCAAGGGCGGCGTGACGTGCGATCCGGCGACGCTGTCGTTGAGCGAGCTCGAGCGCATTACGCGACGTTATGCGGCGGAGCTGGTCGAGGTCGTCGGCCCCGATAAAGACGTTCCGGCGCCCGACGTCAACACGACGCCGCAAGTGATGGCGTGGTTCATGGACACGTACTCGATGCACGTGCGCCAGAATCAGCCCGGCGTCGTCACCGGCAAGCCGCTCGAGATCGGCGGCTCTCGCGGTCGCGTCGAAGCGACGGGGCGCGGCGTCACGATCTGCGCTCTCGATCAGATGCAGCAGATGGGTCTCAAGCCGGCAAACGCGAGGATCGCGATTCAAGGGTTCGGCAACGTCGGCATGCACGCGGCGAAACTCTTCGCCGAGCGAGGGTGTCGCGTGGTCGGTATCTCCGACGTCACCGGCGCGTACTACAACGAGAAGGGCGTGGATATCGACGAGGCGGCGGCCCATGCGTTCAAGCACCGTAGCCTCGAGGGTTTCACCGGTGGCGAGCGCATCGGCAATGCCGAGCTGTTGACGAGCGAGTGCGACGTGCTCGTGCCGGCAGCGCTCGAGAACGTCTTTACCGCGGAGAATGCCGCCAAGGTTAACGCCAAGCTCGTCGTTGAAGGCGCAAACGGCCCGACGACGCCCGAGGCCGCCGGCATCTTCAAAGAGCGCGGCATCGTCGTCATTCCGGATATCATGGGCAACGCCGGCGGCGTTACTGTCTCGTATTTCGAGTGGGCCCAAGACCGCATGGGGTACTTTTGGAAGGAAGCCGAGGTCAACGAGCGCCTCGAGGACGTCTTGCTCACGAATCTGCACGAGATCCGCGCAATTGCGAACAAACGCGGCGCAACGCTGCGGACGGCCGCCTATACGCTCGCGATCGACCGCGTCGTGAGGGCGCTCAAGCTCCGCGGCATCTACGCATAGCTCCCTAGGTCGCTAGTGTAGGGCGTAGGGGTCCGGGTACGGTGCGAAGATGCCGCCGGCTCCCGTGTACGCTCCCGCCGCATTGATGGCGGGTATGCTCGTACCGAATGCGCCGTTGGCGGTCTGCGCGAACGACGAGGCGATCAGCGCGTACCCGGTGTCCGAAGGGTGCAAACCGTCGAACGTCAGCAATCCGCCGCCGAATGCGAGCGTGCAGCACTTGGGCGGATTGATCGATGCTGCGGCTGCGAAGTACGGCCCGGAGCCGCTGTAGATGCCGTCGAATATCTGATCGACGCGCACGACGGGGACGCCGGTGGCACTTGCAGCGGCGAGGATGCCGCTGTTGATCGCGGCGTTCACCGATTGTGACTGGGCAGCAAACGACGCCGTGAGATACTCGGATCCATTTGCGCTGGCACTCAGCGACGCCGGGTTAGCCCCCGACGCGAGAAGCGTGATGAGGCCGGTTTCGGTGAGGTAGGCGTTCTGCGATCCGGACGGCGCGAGGAAGCTGTCGCTCGCGATGAGGACGCCCGTTGTGTAGCCTTCGGCCAGAGCGAACGTCGGGGCCAGGCCAAACTCGTAGAGTATGCACGGAAGCCACGTCTGAATCTGGCAGTAGGCTTGCGACGGCGGATTGCCGACGATCGCGAACTGCGGCGTCTCGATCACGTTCGGCAACGTGGCAACGATGACGTCGGATCCACTGTGGCGCAGCCCTTGAATGATTGTCGTCATGTGCGTTCGGACTTGACTCGCGGTCGTGTCGATGCCGGGTGCGGTACCAGCCGAGAAGATATAGCGGAGCAAGTCGTTGGCGCCCAGCCAAACCGTCGTGAGCGTCGGGTGCAGCGACTCGGCGGCTTGGAGCGGCGACATCGGGCTAGCCGGCGAACTGTACTTCTCCATCACCGGATAGTAGTTCTCGCTCTCGCCGCTGACGAGCGTCTGCAACGCGTCGATCTCCGCCTGCGCCACGCTGGCGGGGGGATTGTAGAGTTCGCTGCACGTCGTCGTGAGCGGCTGGCGCATTCCGATCGCTTCGGCGAGCGTGAGCGACGGAATGCCGAGATCGTACGTCACGGATGTGGGATTCATGCGAACCGTCGCTCCGGCGCCGGAGCTGGCGGTATACGCGTATGCCGATTGATTGAAGGCATCGCAGCTCGAGCGTCCCGGCACCGTAGCGAATGGGTAGCCGCCGGTGTCGGCGGGGTTCGCGGGAAGAATCTGGTTGCCGATGCCCGGCCCCGCGATAAGAGGCAGCACCGACACGCCCGGGGTGGCTTGCTGCACCCACGTCATGCCCTTGGCCGCAGAGTAAAAGACCGAGAAGAAGCCGTTCTCCTGCGTTGGCGGAACCGTCGTCAATCCGATGCTCGTGAACTCCGCCTGCCCGAGCGGGACGTTCGTCTGGCCGAGCATACCGCTGGACTGGTAGCCGGCGGTTAGGCTGTCGCCGAGTCCCACGATCTTGTTCGTTACCATTGCGGGCGAGCTCGGCGGCGGGACCCCCGGCGGACCAGCGGGCGGGAGATTCCCGGCACTACCGCCGCAGGCCGCGATGCCTGCGGTAATGGCGGCGAGCGTGAGGAGCTTGATCGAGTCTGTCAATCTCATGATGAATGCCCTTGCTTTAGAATTGAATCACGCTCGGCGAACCGATGCCGAATTGAATCTGGAGTTGGGTCGCCCGCAGACCGCCGACCGTTGGAACCACTTGGCTCGGGCCGCACGGAAGCTGCTGGCAGGTTAGCGCGCTGACGCCGTCCGGGGAGAAGTTCGTGGGGCCGCCGCTGTTGAGCACGAGCTGAACGAAGCCGAACTTGCCGATGCGCTGCGACACGCCGGCGAAGTAATCGATGACGTGCTGCGCGTACGGATCGAGCGGCAGATAGTCACGCGAACTTTGCGGCTCGACGAAGAGCGTGGTCGTCGGCGTGGCGTCGTATTCGAGGTAGAGGATCTGATAGAGCTGGGCATAGTTGCGTTGGTTGTTTCCAGCGAGGTGCACGAGCCAGGTCGGCGCCACCGTGAACGTCCCGAAGAACTTCGGCGTCTTGAGGAACGGCAGCGTGAAGGCCACCGAATAGTATTGAGCGGTACGCGTATGCACGTCGTAGACCGGCGTGCCGAGGCCCGGAACGGTTTCGAATGGAACCACGTCGCTGTTGTTGTTCGACGCGGCGATGGACGACCAACGCGCGACGTACGTCGGGGTAACGACGAGCGGAATCTGCCTGCCGCCAACGTTTCCGAGCGTGAAGAGCTGTTCCCAGTTCGCAAGGAAGAAGCGGTCCTTCGTCGCCAGGTTCAACTGCGGCGAAAGCGTCCCGAGGTTAGCGGTGCCGACCGGATTAGCGAGTCCTTGCAAGTAGAAGGGCACGATTCCCGAGTTGAATCCGTACGGGTAATGCTGGATCTCGTAGTAGTTCGCGACGATGCGAGAGTAGGGGCTGAAACCCCACCCCATGACGGCATCCATTCCACCCGGCAGCCAACGCTTGCCGAACGTGCCGATGTTGCCGAACGGGTACGCCACCGACCAATCGAGCGTATAAGTAAATCCCATCGGCAGCCCGAGGGAGCCGCTCGGCTTCGGCTGGGCGACCGGCGGCGCTTGGCTCACCGTCGCCGGAGCCACGTGCTCGGCCCTCCGCCGCGCAGCCGCGTCCATGGCATTGCGGATCGCCGTGTTGGCGCCCGTAACGACGCCCTGCGACATGGCGTCGACGGTGCCGCCGTCGGCCATTGCGGGGATCGAAGACCACGCGAAAGACGCCGCCGCCAAAACGGCGGCCGCTATGGCGGGAAGGCGTTTGAACATCGAGCTTCTCCCACGAAAAGACGGCAAGACCCTATTAAACTTATCAAGGTAGGCCGGCCAGAGACTTGCCTCCTGGCCCCGCTAAACCCTCGCTGCCTTAGAAAAAACCCGGCTAGGACTCCTAGGAGTCTGCCGGGGCGCGCGGCCGCGAGAGCGACTTGATGAGGATATAGAGGACGGGCGTGATCGCCAAGTTGAGAAACGTCGAAAGGAGCATGCCGCCGAAGACGACCGTCCCGAGGGAGTGACGCGCCGCGCTGCCCGCCCCGGTAGCAAAGACCATCGGCAGAACCGCGATGATGAAAGCGATCGAGGTCATGAGTATCGGGCGCAGCCGCGTCTGGGCGGCACGCAGTGCCGCGGTGACGGCATCCGCGCCGGCCCGCATCTGCTGGTTTGCGAACTCCACGATGAGGATCGCGCTCTTGCTCGCGAGGCCGATCAGCATGACGTATCCGACCTGCGCGTAGATGTCTTGCGGCAAGTGACGCACGTCGAGCGCGAGTAGCGCGCCGAAGATCGCCGCCGGCACGGCGAGAATCACGATCAGCGGGTCTATGAAGCTCTCGTACTGTGCCGAGAGCACGAGAAAGACGACGACGAGTCCCAGGACGAAGATGAGCGTGCTCGTGCTGCCCGCGGCGATCTCGTCGAGCTGCAATCCCGACCACTCGTACCCGATGCCTGCCGGCGCGACGCGCGCGAAGATCTGCTCTATGGCGGCGATCGCCTCGCCGGAGCCATGCCCGGGCGCCGCGTTTCCGTTGATTTCGAGAGATCGAAAGAGATCGTAGTGCGATATCACCGGCGCCGTCTTGACCTGTGAGAGCGTCACGAGGTTGCTTATCGGCGTCTGCCCGCTTGCCAGACTGCTGCTCGCCGCCGGCGCCGGGCCGGGCGCTACGATGGGAGCGACGTAGAGCTGCTGCAGCGCATCGATGCGGTCGCGAAAGGGCGTGTCGGCTTGGACGTACACGCGCCAGGAGCGATTGAGGTAGTCGAAGTCGTTCACGTAGTAGGAGCCGAGATCGGTCCCGACGGTCTCGAAGAGATCGGTCATCGAGATGCCGAGCGCCTTTGCCTTGTTGCGGTCGATGTGCATCTGGATTTGCGGCGAGTTCAGACGAAACTGCGTGAAAACGCGCGACAATCGCGGGTCGGCATAGGCGGCGGCGATGATCGCGTTTGCGGTCGCTGCGAGGACGGGAAGACCGACATTCCCTTGGTCTTCGAGCTCGAACTGAAAGCCGCCGAAGCTGCCGATGCCGTTGATCGCCGGGGGGTCGAAGCCGATGATCGTGCCGCCCGGAATCCGCGCGAACTGCGCGTCCCAGCCGGCCAGCAGGTAGTCCAACGAGTGTGCGTAGCCCGGCCGCTCGCTCCACGGTTTCAAGCGTACGAAGATCAGGCCGAAGTTCGGCGCCGAGCCGCCGAAGCTGAAGCCGCCGACGTTGAAGACATGATCGACGTCCGACGAGGAGAGCAAAATGTGCTCCGCTTTCGCCGCGAACGCGCTCTCGTAGGCGAGCGAGGTACCCTCCGGCGCCTGCACCAAGATGATCGCGAAGCCCTGATCCTCATTGGGGATGAACGCCGTCGGCGTTGTGCGGAACATGATTCCCGTCACCAGCAATGCCGCCGCAAACGCGCCAAGAACGAGCGTCCGCCGGTTTGCGATCTTCGGCAGCGACCGCGCATACCAGTCGCGGAATGCGTGGTAGCCGAGGTTGAAGTAGTGGAACACGAACGCGTTCGACTCGATGTCGCCGTGGAGGAGCCTTGCGGTCAGCGTCGGCGCGAACGTCAAGGCTGCGAAGAGCGAGATCGAGATGGAGGCTGCGATGGTGAGGGCGAACTGCCGGTAGATTTCGCCCGTCGTGCCTGGAAAGAATGCGACGGGCAAAAAGACCGCAAGCAAGACGAGCGACGAAGCGACGACAGCGCTCTGAATCTCTCGCATTGCCTCGAGCGCACTGTCACGTCCCGACATCTTGCCGCGATTGCGCTCCATGTGGCGTGCGATGTTCTCGATGACGACGATTGCGTCGTCGACCACGAGCCCCGTGGCGAGCGTCAATCCGAAGAGGGTGATAGTGTTGATCGTGAACCCGAAGATCTTCATCACGAAGAACGTACCGACGAGCGAAACCGGAATGGTTGCGGCGGGAATGAGCGTCGCGCGTGGGTCCTGCAAGAAGAGATAGATGACGAGCACGACGAGCAAGACCGAGAGCATCAGCGTGATCAGCACCTCGCGCACCGACTCGCGCACGAACGTCGTCGAGTCGAGCGCGACCGTATACGTGATGCCGGCCGGAAAGTGCCTGGCGAGTTCCTTCATGCGCTTCGTCACTGCAGCGGCGACGCTCAGCGCGTTTGCGTCAGGATATTGGAAGACACCCATGCCGACAGCGTTCTGCTGCCCGTCGAAGCGGAGATAGGACGAGTAATCCTCCGCACCGAGCTGGATGCGCGCCACGTCGCCGAGGCGGGTGAAGCCGCCGTTGGGATCCGTACGAAGCACGATGTTGGCGAACTGGGCGGGTGCGGAGAGGCGGCCCGAAGCGTTGACGACGTAGGTGTACGGCTGGTCTGATGGCTCCGGCGCCGCGCCGATGCTGCCGGCCGCGACCTCCTCGTTTTGCTCGGAGAGGGCGTTGATGACGTCGGGGACCGTCAATCCCTGCTGAGCGAGCTTGCGCGGATCGAGCCAGATGCGCATCGCATACCGGCGCTCTCCGAAGATGCGCACTTGGGAGACTCCCGAAACGCGCGCCAGCGTGTTGACGACGTTGAGCTGTGCGTAGTTACTGAGCCATAGCGTGTCGTACTTGGAAGTGTTCGACCTCAACGCTATCGCGACGAGAATGGAACCCGAGTTCTTCGTGATCGTAACGCCGGTTTGACGGACCTGCGCCGGGAGCAAGCCCAACGCCGACTGCACCGCATTCTGCACGTCGGCCGCCGCAATGTCCAAATTCGTTCCGAGCGTGAACGTGCAGCTCACCGTGGAGGCACCGTCGGCGCTCGAGGACGTGATGTAGCGCAGGCCTTCGACGTCGTTGAGTGCGTCTTCGAGGGGAACGGTGACGGCACTCTCGATTGCGGTCGGGCTCGCGCCGATCCAGTTCGCCGAAACGGTGACGACCGGCGGCGCGACTTGCGGGTACTGCGCGATCGGCAGCGTCGGAATCATCACCGCGCCCGCGAGCGTGATCATGAGCGCGCAGACGGTCGCAAAGATCGGTCTGTTGAGGAAGAACCGAATCACGAAAAGGCTTGTTCAGCGTGATACGACGAGCGCGAGAGCGGACTCGAAACCACTTGATGGAAACCCTTCGAGCGCGCGAGCGCGCCGAGCTCGGCAAAGCGATCCGGCGTGACGTACTCGGTAACGGGCAAATGCTTCTTCGTGGGACGCAAATACTGGCCCATGGTGAAGATGTCGACGCCGGCGCTGCGCGCATCCTCCATGACGCGCTCGACCTCGTCTTCGCGCTCGCCGAGGCCGAGCATGATCGACGTCTTCGTGAAGCGTTCGGGTGCGCGCCGTTTCGCATGATCGAGCACGCGCAGCGACTGATCGTAGCCGGCCCGGCGATCGCGGACGACGGGCGTGAGACGGCGCACCGTTTCGACGTTATGAGCGAAGACGTCCGGCGCGGCGTCCATGACGATGTCGAGCGCGCGAAGATCGCCGCGAAAATCGCCGCTCAGGATCTCGACGCGTGCATCGGGGACGCGCTCGTGAATCGCTCGCACGGTGTTGGCAAAGACGAGCGCGCCGCCGTCGGCGAGATCGTCGCGGTCGACAGCCGTCAAGACGAGGTACTTCCAGCCGAGCTCCTCGACGGCGCGTGCGACGCGCAGCGGCTCGAGCCAGTCCACGTTGCCGTGCTGCGTTCCCGTCTTGACGTTGCAGAAGCGGCAGCCGCGCGTGCAGACGTCGCCGAGAATCATGATCGTCGCGGTGCCGACGCCCCAGCATTCGGCGAGGTTCGGGCACGCAGCTTCCTGGCAGACCGTGTGCAACTCGAGGCCGCGCACTTCGCGCTTGACGCGTTCGTAGTTGTCGCCGATCGGAAGGCGGACGCGCAGCCAGTCCGGCTTGCGGATCAGATCGATTTCGAGAGCCATGGCACGTCGCCGGCAAAGGACAGCGCGAAGGTTCTTTCGAGGGACGAGAAGAGCGCGGGTTTGGCTTCGTCGACGCAGACGTTGCGGCCCAGTTCTTTCGAGAGCGAGGTCAAGCCGCGATCGGTGAGACCGCAGGGGTTGATGAGGCGGTCGTAGTCGAGCTCCGTCGAGACGTTGAACGCGATACCGTGCAGCGAGGCCATCTGTCGTACTGCAAGGCCGATCGCGCAGATCTGGTTGCGCCCTACCCAGACGCCGGCGTGTTCGCTCCAGCGGGTGGCAGCGATGCCGAACGACGCGCAGGCGCCGATGACGGCCTCTTCCAAGCTGCGTACGAGCGGAACGACTTCACGGAATCGTTCGAGGCGACGGATCGGATAGACGACGAGCTGCCCGGGTCCGTGATAGGTGACGTCGCCGCCGCGCTCGATCTCGACGACGTCGATTCCGCGCGCCGCGAGAGCATCGCGCGGCACGAGAACGTTCGCGGCGCGTGCGTTCCTCCCCAGCGTGATCACCGGCGGATGCTCGACGGCGATCCACGTCTCCGGCTCCTCGCCTAGCGCGACGCGCTCGTGCAGGGCGTGCTGAAGCTCCCATACCTCGCGGTACGGGCGCAGCCCGAGATCGAGCAGGCGCGCCTGCGACACGGCTATACCGCTGTGGGGGTTCGCGGTTTGGGATTGAGGATGTGAATCGCCTTTCCGTGCGCGGCCTCTGCCGCTTCCATGATGCCTTCCGTGAGCGTCGGGTGCGGGTGCACGGAGAGCGCGATGTCTTCCAGCGTCGCGCCCATCTCGAGCGCAATCACGCCCTCGCCGATGAGCGACTCCGCTTGCGGCGCGACGATATGCATGCCGAGCAGCAGGTCCGTCTTCGCGTCGCCGACGAGTTTGATGAGCCCCTCGGTCTCGTTCATTGTGCGCGCGCGGCCGCTGGCCGCGAGAGGAAACTTGCCGATCCGAACCTCGTGGCCTTGCGCCTTGGCTTCCTCTTCGGAGAGTCCCACGGTTGCGACCTCGGGGTCCGTGTAGATGCAGTTCGGCACGGCGATCGGATCGAACGCGGCCGAGCGGATTCCGGAGATGACTTCGGCGGCGACGAGCCCCTGCTTCATGGCGCGATGCGCAAGAAGCGGTGCTCCCGTCACGTCGCCGATGGCGAAGATATTCGCAACGCTCGTGCGCATCTGCTGGTCGACGGCGAGGAAGCCTTTTTCGCCGGTCGAGAGTCCCGCGGCCTTGAGGTTGAGCGCGTCGGTCACGGGACGGCGCCCGACTGCGACGAGCACCGCGTCGAAGGTGCGCGTCTCGTCTTTGCCGCTCGTGCCCTCACCTTTGAACGTCGCGTTGACGCCCTTTGCACGCTTCTCGATCTTCCCCACGGTCGTCGAGAGCATGATCTCGATGCCTTGTTTCTTCAAAATACGGCCGAGGGTCTTGGCGATCTCGGCGTCGGTCCCGGTGAGGATCTGCGGCAGCGTCTCGATCACGAGCACTTTGGCGCCCAAGCGCGTGTAGACGGTGGCAAACTCTAAGCCAATGACGCCCCCGCCGACGACGAGCAGCTCCTTCGGGATGGATTCCAGCTTGACGGCGTCGTCGGAGTTGAGAATCGCCGTTCCGTCGTGCGGCCACAATTTGACGTCGATCGGCGCCGAGCCGGTCGCGATCACGACCTTCTGCGCGACGATCGTGTCCTCTCCACCCTCTCTCTTCTTGAGCGCGATCTGCGTCGCGCTCAAGAAGGAGGCCTCACCGTAGAGAAACTCCACGTTGTTGCCTTTGAAGAGCGTCTTGACGCCGCCGACGTTCGCGTTGACGACGTCGGTCTTGAACTTCGCTACGCGTTCGCGCTCGACGCGAAGCTCTCCGGCTGTCAATCCGAGCTCTCCGGCCTGGCGAATCTGGCGCGCGATCTCACCCACGTGCAAGAGCGCCTTCGTTGGAATGCAGCCCCAGTTCAAACAGACGCCGCCGACCTCGTCACGATCGACGCAGATGACCTTCTTGCCGAGTTGTCCGAGACGAATCGCGGCATGGTAACCACCGGGGCCTGCTCCGATGACGATCGCGTCGGCCTGATGTTCAGCCAAGTCTGGCTCCTTTCTCGATGCGCACAGGCTTCGACGTGCGTGCGCCGCGAACATGGGACCGGTCCAGGTTGAAGATTAGACGGGCCGCTCTATCGGCAGATCCACGAGCATCTGGGTTCCGCGATATTGGCGGGCACGCTGCCCGGAGCCGGCGCGGCTGCCGCCCGAACGCCTAGCGCGAGCGCTCCTCGACGCATCAGAGCGTCGAGGAGCGCCTAATCGCTGTTAGGGTGCCTGAGACTGTGGCAGCATCGTCGTCAAGACGAGACGCCAGGTTGCCGGGCCGAGCACGTTACCGGTCGTTGCGCCGGTCCACCCGTTCGCGAGAGGAATCGGCACGCCGGCGCCGAGCGTCGGCAGTATGCCCGGGTACTTGTTGAAGATGTTGTCTCCTGAGACTTGGAGAGCCAGCATCTTCGTGATCGGGTAGCGCACCGTCGCGTAGCCGATCACGAACGCCGGCTGGTTCAGCGAGTTGTTGTTGCCGTAGTACGTCTCGCCGAACGACACGTACGCGCGGTTCGGGAAGCTGTACGAGAACTCGGCGTTCCCCTGCGAGTACGGGATGCGCATGTTGCCGTTGTAGCTGATGGCATAGAAGCCGTCCGTAATGCCGTTCGTGTTCTGCCCGGCGATGACGTTCAGGTTCTGATCCCACAGCGTTCGGTTGTTGATGCATGCGGTGGTTGGAACGCTGCAATAGAATCCCGGCGGCAGGTTGTAGTAGTAGCCGCGCATGACCGCGCCCGAGACGTTGAATCCGAAGCCGACGAGCGGCTCGCGCTTGATCGTCAACTCGACGCCTTCGAAGCGGGCGTTGCTGATGTTCGTGTTGGTGGAATTGAGGATCGGCGTACCGGGCGGAGCGCCGCCGCTGCACGGGTTAGCCGTGCCGCAGACGAGTCCCGTGTCGATGGTTTGCCCGAAGAACCGGTTGAAGAGATTCGTGAGGTACGCGTCGCCCGAGATCGTCGTCAGGCCGTCGTTGAGGCGATAGTCTGCCCCGAGGTCGTATCCGAAGCCCGTCTCGGGCTTCAGGTTGCCGTTGCTCTGAGATTCGATCGCGACGTTGCCGCTGTATGCCGGCTGGGTCGTGATAGTGCTGAGGAGGCCCATGAACGGCGGCGCGATCGAGCTGCCCGCCGCGAGACGGATCGACGTGTTCGGATTCGGCCGGAAGACGAGGCCAATTCGCGGATCGTAGTGCGAGTTATGCACGGTCGTGAAGGTCAGGCCCGTGCCTTGCTCGACGGTCGACTTGTCTACGCAGCCCGGATCGTACGGCGGACACAGCGTTGCAAACGTGCTGCTGTACGTGTTGAAGTAGTTGGCGAGCGTGACGTCGAGCTTCGGCGTGAGGTAGACATGCGCGCGGAGCAGGTACGTCGTCAAGAGCTGGCTCGTCCCCGGCGGAAGCCCGTAGGAGTAGAAGGGGCCGGAGAAGATCGAGTAGTCGATGCTCTGCGCCGCGCTCTGCTCGACCGAGAATGTAAGCAGGTCGTTTTCGGCAAACGGGTGCTGCCATTCGAACGATTCACCGGAGAGCTTGTCGATCTCGGGCTCCTGGTAGAAGTCCGCATAGCCGACGGCCGCGCCTTGGCCGTTGAACATCGTCGACGAGTTGGAGTCGTATCCGTAGAGCGTGACGTTATTGTAGTCGAGGTTGTACGGGCTGGGTCCGCCCTGGAACTGATACCGTTCGATCGACGCGTGGTAGTAGCGAGCGATGAACGAGTCGTTGCCGAGCGTCGTCGAGACCTCAGCTTGGAAGATCGGCTGGTTGTTGAACTCGCCGTTGAATGTGCCGGCGTAGATGTTCGCCACTTGGATGGGGCCTGGCCGAAGCGATCCGGTATAACCGCCGCCGGGAATGAACGTGCCGTTGACGTAGTCGGACGTGTTCCCATTTTGATCGCTGATCGTTTGGTTGCCGAGGTAGCTGACCGTCGCGACCGTGGCGGGCGATAAGCGATAGCGCAGCTTGATCAACTCAGCCGTCTGGTTGAGATAGCCTTGCAGCATATAACAGCATGCGAGGAGGTGGTACTGAGTTGGAAGGAAGCTCAAGGTGTTGGGCACTTGCGTGTAGCCGGTGTTCCCGTAGAGCGAGCCGCCATGATACGTGCCGCCACTCGGATCGTAGTACACCTGCGTACCGTTGAGCGCCGAGGGGTTGTTGTCGGTCGCGACGTCGACGACGAAGCCTAGATGTCCGTCGAGGATCGTGTCGCTGATGCCGAAGTTGGTGAAGGTTCCCCCGCGGTTGTCGATGCCGGCAAGGAAGCTCGGCGTCGGCGCGAGCGTCGGATCCTTGGTGTGGAAGTTTACGGTACCGCCGATCGCATTGTTGACCTCGGGTGCGTCGGCCCCCGGGCCCTTCACGACCTCGACGCCGCTGAACATGAACGTGTTCAAGAACGTCGTGACGTTGTCGCCGTACTGCCCGACCGAGATCGGATGCCCGTCGATGAGGGATGCGGTCTCGTACGACGTTGCGTCGCGGATGTTCGGGATCGTGATCGCGCCGGGCGCGGCTGCGTTCGCGGAGTTCGACGGGAACGATATCTGCAAGCCGGGGATCTGGCTGAGGACGCGCGTGACTTGAGGTGCGGCTTGGTCGATGAAGGTCTGCGGCGAAATGACGTTGACCGAAGCCGCCGTCGTATTAATGCTCCCTCTGCCGTTCGTCCGTATTCTTGCGATCGTGCGTAACGTCGAGAAGCTGATCGGTGCCAAGTTTACTGCGACCGTCTGCACTTGGCCGGGCACCACGGCGATCGACTGGACCGCGTTGTTGTATCCCGCCTTGTCGATCGAGATCGTGTAGACGCCGGGGCTGACGTTTTGCACGGAAAAGCGTCCCTGGTTATCCGTCGTCGTGGAGTATGTCGTCGGGCCGCTCAGCATGATCGCCGCGCCGACTATGGGCGCGCCGCTCGTGTCTTGCACGGTTCCCGTGACGGACGCGGTTGCTTGTGCAACCGTGGCGGGCACCGAAGCCGCCGCCGAAGCCGTCAGGAAGCCGAAGACGATGCAGAGTGGAGCGAGGATACGAAGGGTAGGCAAACGCATCAATGGTTCTCCGACAAAAAAATCGAGTGATGTGGGAAGAGCGCTACGGTAGCCTCTTCGTGAGCATGAACGTGTAGGTGGCTGGTCCGTAGAAGTTGGCGACCGTGGCCGCGCTTCCGCAGCCCGTCCCGATGCCGGCGTTCGGGCACACGGACCGATTGGCGAGCGGTATCGGGATACCGCCTCCGTATATCGGGATCAATCCCGATAGCGCGTTGAAGACGTTGTTTCCCGACACCTGGAACGACAGCGTCTTGGCAATTGGGATCCGGAGCGTTGCGTTGGCGACCGTGAACGCACGCTGGTTGAACGAGTTGTTGTTGCCGAAGTACGTCTCCCCGAAGGACGCGTAGCCCGCTCCTCCTGCGAACGCGTACGACAGCTCTCCGTAGCCCTGCGAGTACGGCTCGCGCGTGTTCAGGCCGCTGATGCTGCTGTTGAAGCCGTAGTATGGATAGAACTGCACGGATCCGACGCCCTCGCCGTTGAGATTCTGTCCCGCGACGATGTTGAGGTTCTGGTTCCATTTTGCGGGATTGCTGATGCACGATGCAACCGGCTGCGTGCAGTAGAATCCAGCCGGCAGGTTGTACACGTATCCCCGCTGCAGCCCGGCTGCGAGCGTGTAGCCAAAGCCTACCCGCGGGTGCCGGTTGATCGAGAGCTCGATGCCTTCGAAGCGAAAGTTGCTGATGTTCGTGTTCGTCGCGAAGTACACTGGCGTACTGGCGCTCCCGCCGCCGCTGCACGGTATCGGGTTGAAGCAGTAGGTGCCGCTGAAAATGGTCTCGTCAAAGTAGTGGTTGAAGAGGTTGTTGAGGTAGATGTCGCCCGAGACGATCGTCTGGCCCCCGCCGATGCGCCAGTCGGCACCGACATCGTATCCGAACGCGGTCTCGGCTTTGAGGTTCGTCGTATTGTGCGTGATTGTCGCGTAGTTCCCTGCGTGGAACGATGCGGACGCCGGCGAGATAAGACTCAGCAATCCGAGATACGGCGGCGCGATTGCGCTTCCGGCCGAGGCGCGAATCGCGACGTTTGGGCTCGGGCGAAACTCGAACGCTATGCGTGGATCGTTGTGGCTCGTCGTTGCCGATTCGAACGTCACGTTGCTTCCGTCGGCTGCGCATACCTGGAAGCCAAATGCGAACGGGCAACTCTGGGGAAACGTGTTGTGGTACGTGTTCAAATAGTCGGCGACAGTCATTTCGAGCGTGGGTGAAAGCAGGAAGTGACCGCGGAGTTGATAGGTGGTATAGATGCTCGACGACCCGGTCGGGAGAGTCACGCTCGTGTAGGTCGCGGTCTGCTCCCATACGAGCGCTTGCGTGTCCGTCCGGTCGATGGCGAACGAAACGTCGTCGCCGGCCCCGAACGGATGGTCGTATTCAAAGGACCAGCCATTGAGCTTGTTCTGCTCGGTTTGGCTGAAGTAGTCTTGCCAGAACACGGGGAACGCGTTCCCGTTGTAGGTGCAGTCCGTGACGCCGACGCCACCGTCCGGGCACGTCGTCGCGGGGCTCGTGTAGGACGTGCCGTAGACCGTGAGGTTGTACGGGTCGAGAATGCCTTGCCCCGAGCCTTCATAGGCATTGCGGTAGAGCGTCGCGTGATAGTAGCGGGCCAGGATCGTGTCGTTGCCGAGTGCCGAGCTGATCTCAGCTTGGAAGATGGGCTCGTTGTCGGCCTCGCGGTTCGCGGTTCCGGGATATAAGTAGTCGACGGCCACGGGGCTGCCTGCCGGAATCGAACCGGTGTAACCGCCGCCGGGCGTGAAGGTGCCGAGCGTCAAGTTTCCGATGTTTCCGTTTTGATCCGAAAACGATTGCCCCCCGAGATAGCTCATGGTGAGCGTCGTCGACTGTGAGAAGTGATAGCGCAGCTTTACGAGCTCAGAGGTGTTTTCGAAATCGCCGGAGAGGCGATAGCAGCATCCGACCATCGAGAAGCCGGTTTGGATGCCGCTCTCCGTGTTATTGACGTTGTTCTCTCCGCCGAAGAACGTGCAGTAGTTGTCACAGAAGTTGTAGTTGGGCGAGTACGGATGTGTGCTCCTCGACCAGCCGCTGCCGGAGCCGGGGTCGATCATCACTTGGGTGCCGTTGAGTGCGGATGGGTCGTCGAGGTTTGCGACGTCGACCACGAAGCCGAGGCGCCCGTTGAGTATCGTGTCGGAGATGCCGAAGTTCTCGAAGGTTCCTCCGTGGCTGGTGTACGCGAACTCGTAGGACGGAGTCGGCGCCAGCGTGGGATCCAGCGTGTGAAAGTTGATGGTGCCGTTGATCGCGTTGTTGACCTCCGGTGCCGTCGCGCCCGGACCCTTGATGACCTCGACGTAGCCGAACATGAAGCTGCTCAGGAACGTCGTGACGTAGTCGCCATAATCCGAGATGGCGAGCGGGTGGCCATCGATCAGCGATGCGGTCTCGTACGACGACGCGTCTCTGATCGTCGGAACCGTGATGGCGCCGGGCAGAGCGGCGTTCGCGCTTCCTCCCGGATACGATATTTGGAGACCAGGAATCTCATTAAGTATGTGGATCACTTGCGGCTGGGCTTGATTTTGGAAAGCCTGCGCCGATACGACGCTGACGGACGCGGGCGTCACGTTGAACTGGCCGTGGCCGCGGACGTTGACCGTCGCGATCGTGCGCAGCGACGTGAAGGACGCAGCGTTCAAGCTCACCCCGATGTGCTGCGTCTGGTCCGCAATGACGGCGAGACTGTCGGTCGCTGTGCCGAACCCCGCCTTGCTGACGGTTATCGAGTAGATGCCGGGCACGATAGAGGGGACCGTAAATGCTCCCGCTGCATCGGTCTGCGTCGCATACGACGCCGGACCGCGCAGGTCGACGGTCGCACCGGCAATCGGAGCGCCGTCGCTGGCGGTAACCGTTCCTGACACGCTTCCCGTTCCTGCGGCAGCGGCAGGCGTGGCGGAAAGCACCATGAAGCCCACAGCCAAAGCAATGAGCCAACTCAGAAAAGTCCTAAACATTGGTCTCCTCCGACAGTAACGCGAGTAACGCCCCGGCTGCCGCGCGTCTTGCGAGTGCAGCCGGGCGGGTCCCTGCCCGTTAAGGAGTCTCTAATCTTTTGAGTAGGCGAGCGGCGGGAGTCGGGGAAACGCAGGCGCTCGTGCGGCAAGCCCTGCTGCGGTGGTTTCGGAGAGCCGGGCGGTCCGATCTGCCCTGGCGCCGGGAGCGCTCACCGTATCGCACCCTCGTCAGCGAGTTCATGCTGCAGCAGACCCAGGTCGATCGCGTCGTCCCGATTTTCACGGCCTTCGTCGAGCGCTTTCCGACCCTCACGGCGCTCGCGGCGGCGAGCTGCGGGGAGATCCTGCGCGCCTGGCGTGGCCTCGGCTACAATGCCCGGGCGCTCAGGCTCCACGCCGCCGCCGCGGCCGTCGTCGCCGAGCACCGGGGGAGGCTGCCGCGTGCGACGTCCGCGTTGCTGGCGCTCCCGGGAATCGGCCCGTACACGGCTGCCGCGATTCGTGCCTTCGGCTACGATATCGACGACGTGCCGCTCGACGTCAACCTGAAGCGCGTCCTGCATCGCGTCTTCTGGGGCCCCGAAGATCCCGCTGCGGCGACGAGCACCCAGCTCGCCACGCTCGCGTTCGCCCTCATGCCGCGGGGACGCGCCCACGACTGGAACTCGGCGCTGATGGACTTCGGCGCCACGATCTGCACGTCGCGCGCGCCGAAATGCGCGATCTGTCCCTTGCGAGGAGCCTGTGCTGCTGCAGCGCTCCTCGGCGCTTCCACCGTTGAGCGCACGAGGCGCACGCGACGGACGCGCCGCAAGGCGGTCGCGTTCGTGCTGACGTCGCGCTACGCACGGGGCCGCATCGTCGACCGGCTGCGCGATCTGCCGCCGGGGAAGCGCATCTCACTGCTCGATCTCCATCGCGACCTAAAGGCCGTGCTCGCCGACCGGCGTATCGCCGAAGTGCGCGAGCTCGTCCGCGCGCTCCACGGCGAAGGTCTGGTCGTACTGCAGGACGGGAGCGTCTCGCTGCCATAGCGCCGTAGCGTGTCCGCAGTCCCGTTTCCGAAACGTAAGGTCTCCCGCGCGGTCGCGCTCGAACAGCTGAAAATACTCGAGCGCACCTATCCACGCGCGGCGACCGCGCTCGAGCACCGCAACCCCTACGAGCTGCTGATCGCGGTGATTCTCTCCGCGCAGTGCACCGACGCGCGCGTGAACGTGACGACCCCGATCCTTTTCGAGAAGTATCCGGCGCCGGAAAAGCTCGCGAAGGCCTCTCCAAAGGAGGTCGAGTGCATCATCAAGTCGTGCGGCTTCTACCATGCCAAGGCGAGGAACGTCATCGCGGCCGCGCGCGATATCGCCGAGCGCTTCGGGGGGAAGGTGCCGGCGCAGCGTGAGTCGCTGGAGTCGCTCGCCGGCGTGGGGCGCAAAACCGCAAGCGTGGTGCTCGCCAATGCCTTCGGCGAGCCGGCGCTCGCAGTAGACACGCACGTCTTTCGCGTCGCGCACCGTCTCGGATTGACGACCGGCAAGACGCCGCTCGACGTCGAGCGCGATCTTACCGCGGTCGTTCCTCGTAAGAAGTGGGGGCTCGCAACGCACTGGCTCATTCTGCACGGGCGCGCGATCTGCAAGGCACCGCGGCCGCTGTGCGATCGCTGTCCGTTGCTTGCGCTCTGCCCCACCGGCAGAGCGCTGCAAAAGAATCCGGCGCAGCCCTCTGGGCCGCGCCGGCGTGGGATGAAAACGAAGCCCTACGATTAGGGCTTGTGGGTCGGCTTCGGTTTCGGTTTCGGCGTCGCCGTGTGGCTATGCGACGAGTGCATCATCGATGAGTGCATGGTCGGCTTGGGTTTCGGCGTCGCGTGGTGCGGCGCCATCGTGTGATGGGCCGCCGGCTTCGGGGTCGCCGCCGCCATCGCGATGCCGGTCGTCAGGAATGCCGACGCCAGCAATGCAGCAAATGCTTTGTTCAATCTACACACCTCCTTTCAACGCGAAATTTCTCCGGTGCGGGACGGGGACGCCGCGGGCGCCGGAAATGCTACGTTCGTGCAACGTAGATGACCGGAAGATGGTTCGCCCCCGGCCATACGTTCCCTGGCCTAGCGGCTCTTGCCCACGATAGAGCGCGAGATCACGAGGCGCTGTATCTGCTGCGTTCCTTCGTAGATCTGCGTGATCTTGGCGTCGCGCATCATACGCTCCACGGGGTAATCGGCGGAGTAGCCGAACCCGCCGAGGACCTGAACCGCATCGGTCGTCACCGCCATCGCGACGTCGCCGCATTTGAGCTTGGCCATGGCCGCCCAGAGCGTTACGTCCGAGGTACCCTCGTCGCACCGGCGCGCAGCTTCATAAAGGAGGAGGCGCGCCGCCTCGACCTCCGTCTTCATGTCGGCGAGCATGAATCCCACGCCTTGATGCTGACCGATCGGCTTGCCGAAGGCGATTCGCTCCTTGGCGTAATTGGTTGCGTACTCAAGTGCTCCGGCAGCGATTCCCAGCGCTTGCGCCGCGATGCCGGGGCGCGATTTGTCAAGCACCCGCATCGCGATCTTGAAGCCCTCGCCCTCCGCCCCGATGCGGTTTGTCGCCGGAACGATGCAGTCGTTGAAGTTGAGCTCGACGGTCGGCGATCCGCGGATGCCCATCTTGCGCTCCTTCTTGCCGACGTTGAAACCGTCGAACGTCTTCTCGACGATGAACGCGCTGATGCCCTTGGGCCCCATCGACGGATCGGTCACGGCGAAGACGCAGACCACATCGGCGAGGCCGCCGTGGGTGATCCAAATCTTCGTTCCATTGAGCACGTACGTGTCGCCGCGCCGTTGCGCGCGCGTGCGCATCGAGCCCGCGGCATCGGAGCCGCTCGTGCTTTCCGTCAGCGCGTAGGCGGCAATCCACTCACCGGAGGCGAGCTTCGGAAGGTAGTGCTTCTTCTGGGCCTCATCGCCGCCGATGAAAATCGGAAGCATGCCGAGCTCCTGCACCGCGACGATGAGCGAGCTCGAAGCGCAGGCCTTGGCAATTTCCTCGACGACCTTCACGTAGGTGAGGAACGTCCCGCCGAGTCCGCCGTACTCGACCGGGATCGGGATGCCGAGCAAGTCGTTTTGCGCGAAGAGCTGCTTCAAATCCATCGGGAACTCGCCGCGCTCGTCGATCTCCGCGGCGCGCGGCGCGACGCGCTCTACGACAAGCTGTCGCACGACCGCGAGGATCAGCTCCTCGGTTTCTTGCGTTTGTGCCCGCTCCGGTACCGTGGTGGCCATGCGGTGCCGCTTCCACGCCCAAGGGAGGCTCTCCGTCCTCCGGGCGCATACTCCACCCGCCTATGGACAAGGTCGTCGCCACCTGCGCGCAAGCCATCGCGGACATACCGGACGGGGCTACGCTCGCGGTCGGCGGTTTCGGGCTCAACGGCATACCGCACAACCTCATCTCCGCGCTGCTCGAGCACGGTGCGACCGATCTCGTCACCGTCAGCAACAACTGCGGCGTCGACGGTTGGGGACTCGGCGTCTTACTCGATCGCAAGCGCATTTGCAGAACCACCGGCTCGTACGTCGGAGAGAATCGCGAGTTCGAGCGCCAGTACCTAAGCGGCGAGCTCGAAGTCGAGCTCGTTCCGCAGGGAACGCTCGCCGAGCGGTTGCGGGCCGGCGGGTGCGGCATTCCCGCATTCTACACGCCCGCCGGCGTCGGTACGCCGGTCGCCGACGGCGGCCTGCCATGGCGTTACGCTCCCGACGGAAGCGTCGCGGTCGCATCGCCGCCCAAAGAGGTGCGCCGTTTCGGCGATCGCGAGTACGTGCTCGAGTACGGAATCGTTTGCGACTTCGCGCTCGTGCGCGCTACCGTCGGCGATCGGCAAGGCAACCTCGTCTTCGCAAAGGCGACGAGAAACTTCAACCCGCTCTGTGCGATGGCGGGTCGGATCACGATCGCCGAAGTCGAGGAGCTGGTCGAGCCTGGCGCGATCGTTCCCGAAGACGTGCACCTGCCGGGCATCTTCGTGCAACGGGTCGTTCCCGTCGGTGCGGAGGGGAAACGCATCGAGCGCGTGACCACCAGAAAGGCGGTCTCCTGAGATGGCCTTGACGCGAATCGAGCTCGCAGCGCGCGTAGCGCGCGAGCTGCGCGACGGGCAGTACGTCAACCTTGGCATCGGCCTGCCGACGCTCGTGCCGAACTACGTGCCCGAAGGCGTGACGGTGGTGCTTCAGAGCGAGAACGGCATTCTCGGCTTCGGACCGTATCCGTACGAAGGCGACGAGGATCCCGATCTCATCAACGCTGGAAAGGAGACCGTGACGGTTCTTCCGGGTGCTTCGTTCTTCGATTCCGCGCTCTCCTTCGGAATGATTCGCGGAGGGCACATCGACGTCGCGGTTCTCGGTGCGATGCAAGTCTCGCAGACGGGCGATCTCGCCAACTGGATGATCCCCGGCAAGATGGTGAAGGGGATGGGCGGCGCCATGGATCTCGTGCACGGTGCGAAGCGCGTCATCGTGATGATGGAACACGTCGCCAAAGGAGGCGATCGCAAGATCGTGCGCGAGTGCTCGCTGCCTCTCACGGGACGCGGGGTCGTCAATCGCATCATCACGGATCTCGCGGTGATCGACGTTGCGCCCGACGGTCTGGTGCTGCGCGAGACGGCCCCCGGCGTGAGCGTGGACGACGTGCGAAAGGCAACCGAACCGGCGCTGCGAGTCGAGCTCGGCCCGGTGGGCTGAATATGCAACGGGCGAAGGAAGGGGTACGCAGCCGGCTAACGCATGAACGCTTTCCGCTCCTACTCTTGGAGGTTCATTCATGCAGCGATCCAGATTCCGCCTCAGCCTCGTCGCCGTCGCATTCGCACTCGCCGTCGGCTTCGGCAGCGGCGTCGCGTTTGCCGTGCAAACGCACATGTTCAACGCGCTGAGCGATCTTCGCGCCGCCAGCAACCAGCTCAGCATGGCGATCACGGACAAGGCCGGTCATCGCATCAGGGCGATGGGGCTGGTCAACCAGGCTATTACTGAGGTTCAGGCGGGCATCGCCGCCGGCCGCTGAGACCGTAACCGTAGAATCTTCGAAACGATGGCCGCCCTTACGGGGCGGCCATCGTTTCAGACGCTGGTTCCTCCCGAAACTGCTTGCGGTACAACCGCGCGTAGGAACCGTCGCGAGTGAGGAGCGCGGCGTGCGTCCCTTGCTCGACGATACGGCCGCGCTCGATCACGAAGATGACGTCGGCCGAGAGAATCGTCGAAAGCCGATGCGCGATGGCAAGCGTCGTGCGCCCGCGCATGACGCGTTCGAGCGCCGTCTGGATTGCGGCTTCGCTGTGCGAGTCGAGCGCGCTCGTCGCCTCGTCGAGAATCAGAATACGCGGGTCATTGAGGAGCACCCGCGCGATGGCAAGCCGCTGGCGCTCGCCGCCCGAGAGCTTGTGGCCGCGCTCGCCGACGACGGTTTGGTAGCCGTCGGGTAGGCTTACGATGAAGTCGTGGATGTTCGCCGCCGTCGCCGCCGCCGCGATCTCCTCGGTCGTCGCGTCGGGCTTGCCGTATCGCAGATTGCTCTCGATCGTGTCGTGAAAGAGATACGTCTCTTGCGTTACGATCCCGATGTGACGTCGCAGCGAGTCGAGCGTGACGGTGCGCACGTCGTGGCCGTCGACGAGGACGCGGCCTTCTTGCGGATCGTAGAAGCGCGGCACGAGCTGCGTGATCGTCGTCTTTCCGGCTCCGGTCGGCCCCACGAAGGCCGCTACTTGGCCGCTGCGGACCTCGAAAGAGACTTTATCGAGTATGCGCCGCGCATCGGTGTAGCCGAAGCTCACGTCCTCGAACGCGACGTCGCCTCTGATCTCGGGTAGCGCGACGGCGTTCGGGGCATCGTACGCTTCAGCCGGTAAATCGAGGTACTCGAAGATGCGCTCGAAGACGGCGAACGCGCTGACGATCTGCACCTGGATTCCCGCGAGTGCCGCGGCAGGTCCGTAGAGCCGCGTCTGAATGAAGGAGACGAACGCGACGATGACGCCGATTTGCAGCGTATGCTGGATCGCGAGCCATCCGCCGCCGAGCCAAACGATTACGGGGCCGATGATGACCATCGCCGTCACCAATGCGAGAAACCAGCGCCCGACCATCGCGAGGCGAACCTCGAGATTCATGAGTTTCGTTCCCACGCCGTAGAAGCGCTTGCTCTCGTACTCCTCGCGGGCGAACGATTTGATGAGAGTAATCCCTGAAATCGAGAGCGTCTCTTGCGTGATCGACTCGATCTCGTCGCGTTGCTCGCGCGTGCGCCGGCGTACTTGATACATGCGTCGCCCCACCGGGCCGAGCGGGACGATCATCAGCGGAACCACGATGGCGGAGAGCAGTGCGAGCCGCCAGTTCCAGACGAACATCGCGGCGAGCGTCGTGCCGATGACGACGACGTTGGTCACGATGGCCGTGAGGGTTCCCGTCACGACGTTGTCGATGTTGTCCACGTCGTTCGAGACGCGGTTCATGATCTCGCCGGTCTTGGTGCCCGTGAAGAACGCAATCGGCATGCGGTGCAGGTGGGATACCAGGCTCGTGCGGATGTCGCGCATGATGCCTTCGCCGACGACCGAGTTCAGGTAGCCTTGCACGACGCCGATCGCCGCTGCCACAAGGGCGGAGGCGACGATGATTGCGAGATCGACGAGCAGCATCGAGAGGCTGCCTCGCGGGATCGCGACGTCGATGATGTGCGCCGTCAGGAAACCGGGAACCAGCCCGAGCAGCGACGCGATGACGATGCACGCCAGCACCAGCGTCTGCGGCCGCCAATACGGCATGAACAGCGCGCCGATGCGTTTCCAGTCGATGCGGCGCCGAACGCTTGGCTTGTCCGGGCTGTACATGTTTCCCCACATCAGCCCATGCCCGCTCATCATGGCGCAGACTCCGCGGCGAGCGAATACGATCGCCGCGTCGGACCAAGCCTCACGTTGAGAGAATTATCACGGAGCGGTACGCTGGTGGAGCGAGACCTTGTTGCCTTCCGGGTCGGAGAACGACGTGATCCGGCACACCGGGGTGTCGTAGATCTCTTCGACGGACAGGCCGCGCGCGATCAGGTCGTTGCGCGCGCTCTCGATGTCGTCGACCTCGAAGACGACGCTGCCGGCGCTGCCTGCGGGGCGCCCGGCCCATTCCTCCGTTAGCACTGCGAAGTAGCCGCCGCCGAGTTTTACCTCGTCGTATTTGAGCACGCCGCTCTCGGCGAACTCGCCGCTGAACGGCAGCCCGAGAACGTCGCGATAGAAGTCGCGAACGCGAGCGACGTCCTTTGCCGGATAGGCCGTGAAAGCGATCTCTTTGATCGTCATGGGGACACCTCCGTCTCTCGTTTTGTGTTGTGTAGGGCGGCAAGCTGGCCGAAAAGCTCGCGCTCCTTTTCGGAGAGCTGCTGTGGAAGCTGACCGATCAGTCGAACGTATTGATCGCCGGCTCCGTTGCCCTTGACGTCGGGCATGCCCTTTCCCGCCAAGCGCAGGAGCCGGTTGTTCTGCGTTCCCTCGGGAATCTTCATCGACACCGGGCCGGTCATCGTCGGCACTTGCACCTCGCTGCCCAGCACCAAATCGTAGAGGCTCACCGGCAGATCCACGTACAAATCGTTGCCTTTGCGTTGATACGTTGGATCGTCGCGGATCTTGACGACGAGAAAGAGATCGCCGTTCGGCGAGCCGCTGCCGCCTTGGCCTGCGAGCCGAATGCGCTGGCCGCCGGCGATGCCGCGCGGAATCGTTACGTCGAACCTCTTCGTGACGACTGCATGGCCCGTACCGTGACACGTCGTGCAGAGCTTGCCGCGCTCGGTGCCGCTGCCGTGACAGCGCGGGCAGACGTCCTCGAGCTGCAGCGATACGGACTTCTTGCCGCCGTTATAGGCGTCGCGCAGCGACAACTCGATCGTGCTCTCGATATCCTGGCCTCGTCGCGCGACGCCGCTCGCAGCGCTCGGCCGCCGTCCGACGCCGGAGAAGAAGAGATCGAAGAAATCCGAGAAGCCGCTCGCTCCGCCGAAGTTTGAGAAATCAAAACCCTCGGTGTCGAACTGCGTGCGGTACCGCTGCTGTTGCTCGGCCTGCTGCGCCGCCTGCTGCCAATCCGCGCCGAGCATGTCGTACTTGCGCCGCTTCTGCGCGTCGCCGAGCACTTCGTACGCTTCAGATATCTCCTTGAACTTCTCTTCGGCTTCTTTCGGCTTATCCGGATTGGTGTCGGGATGCCACTTTCTTGCGAGCTTACGATACGTCGACTTGATCTCTTTCTCGGTCGCCGTCTTGGGAACGCCGAGAGTCGCGTAGTAGTCCTTGTAGTTCATCCGCGCACGGCTCGCTTACTCGGAGCGCTTCGCGACGATGACCTTTGCGGGGCGAAGGAGCTCGTCGTCGATCGTGTATCCCTTCTCGGATACGGCGACGACCGTGTCGTCTGGAACGCCGTCGGTCGCAGCCGTGGTGGCGATCGCTTCGGCGACGTGCGGATCGAACGCTTTGCCCTGCACCTCGATCGGCCGAACGCCTTCGGCGCCGAGCACCGAACGAAATCCGCGAACGGTCTGTTCGATGCCGTCGCGCAGCGCGTCACCTTGGGACTCGGACTCGAGCGCTCGCTCCAGATTGTCGAGCACGGGAAGAAAGCGCTCCAACAGCGTGCGGCGCCGGTCGGTAAGCATCTTGCGCAGATCGCGCTCGGTGCGTTTCTTGAAGTTCTCGAAGTCCGCGGCGGCGAGAAGGAAGCGGTTGTAGTTCTCGTCGGCACGAGCCGTCGCCGCAGCGAGCTGCTCGCGCAGCTGCGCTACGGAGTCGGGCCCGTCGGGAGCCCGCGGCGTAACCGGGGCCCCCATCACTGCTTCATCCTCGACGCCTGCGGGGTCGAGTCGCTGTTCCTCGAGCATCGTCGAGTGAGGTTACTTCGACTCTTTGAACTCGGCGTCGATGACGTCTTCTTGCTCTCCCGCGCCGGACGACGCGCCGTTCGTCGGCGCACCCTCACCGCTCGGGGCGGCGCCGTCACCGCCCGGCGACGCTTTGTAGAGCAACTCCGCCATCTTGTAACTCGCCTGCTGCAGACGCTCGACGGCAGGCTTGATCTCGTCGGCGGTCCCGTTGTCGCTCACGCGCTTGAGCTCCGCGAGCGCCGTCTCCACGTCGCCGCGGGCCGATGCGTCGAGCCGGTCGCCGACTTCCTTCAGCGATTTTTCAGTCGAGTAGATGAGGCTCGAGGCTTGGTTGCGCGTCTCGGCCTCTTCGCGTTTGCGCTCGTCGGCCGAGGCTTGCATTTCGGCGTCCTTGACCATGCGATCGACTTCGTCTTTGGTGAGATTCGTCGTCGCAGTGATCGTGATCTGCTGCTCCTTGCCGGTGCCGAGGTCTTTGGCGTTGACGTGGACGATACCGTTGGCATCGATGTCGAAGGTGACCTCGATTTGCGGAACGCCGCGCGGCGCCGCGGGAAGCCCTTCGAGTCGAAATCGCCCCAAGGTCTTGTTGTCGCCCGCCATCGGACGCTCGCCTTGCAGCACGTGGATGTCGACCGAGGTTTGCCCGTCTTCGGCCGTCGTGAAGATCTGCGACTTCTTCGTCGGGATCGTCGTGTTGCGCTCGATGAGCTTCGTCATCACCCCGCCCATCGTTTCGAGGCCGAGCGAGAGCGGCGTGACGTCGAGCAGAACGATGTCGCGCACTTCACCCGAGAGCACGCCGGCTTGGATCGCCGCGCCGACCGCGACGACTTCGTCCGGGTTGACGGTGAGGTTAGGCTCCTTGCCGGTCAGCTTGCGCACGAGTTGCTGAATGACCGGCATGCGCGTCGCGCCGCCGACCATGATGATCTCGTCGAGCTTCGACACGTCGAGCTTCGCATCGGCGATCGCGTTCTTGAACGGCGCGATGCACCGGTCGGAGAGATCGCTCGTCAGCTCTTCAAACTTCGCCCGCGTGAGGACGTAGTCGAGATGCTTGGGCCCTTCCTGGTCCGCCGTGATGAACGGGAGATTGATCGACGTCTGCACGACCGAAGAGAGCTCGATCTTCGCTTTTTCAGCGCCCTCGGTCAGCCGTTGCATCGCTTGCCGGTCCTTGGCGAGATCGACGCCTTGATCTTTACGGAAACTCGTCACGAGCCAGTCGACGACGCGCTGGTCGTAGTCGTCGCCACCCAGATGCGTGTCGCCGTTGGTCGCTTTGACTTCGAAAACGCCGTCCCCGACCTCGAGGATCGAGACGTCGAACGTGCCGCCGCCGAGATCCCAAACGAGGATCGTCTCGTTGGCCTTTTTGTCGAGCCCGTACGCAAGCGCTGCGGCCGTCGGCTCGTTGATGATGCGCAGCACGTCGAGTCCGGCGATCTTGCCGGCGTCCTTGGTCGCTTGACGCTGTGCGTCGTTAAAATACGCGGGAACCGTGATGACGGCCTTCGTCACTCGTTCGCCGAGATAGTTGCTCGCGTCGTTGACGAGCTTTTGGAGGATCATCGCGGAGATCTCTTGCGGCGTGTAGTCCTTGCCGTCGATCTTGACGTGATAGGTGCCCTCGCCCATATGCCGCTTGATCGAGGAGATCGTGCGATCCGAATTCGTGATCGCTTGGCGCTTCGCGAGCTGCCCGACGAGCCGTTCACCCGTTTTGGTGAAGGCGACGACGGACGGCGTTGTGCGCGATCCCTCAGAGTTCGGGATGACGACGGGCTGCGTGCCCTCCATGACGGCAACGACGGAGTTCGTCGTGCCGAGGTCGATGCCGACCACTTTTGCCATGTAGTTTTGGTGCCTCTTTCGTGAAAAAAATTTGTGTACTGCACTCGTCCCGGACCAGCTACTCCCGGCGCGCTCGAGCGGAGGTTACGCTCGGGTGAGTCGGAATACGCCTTGCCGCTTACGGACGATTGCGACGCTCGGTCATCATACCAGGATGACCGGCTACATCAAGCAACCCGCGCGGTGAAGCGCGGGTTGCAGGAGCCGCCTTTCGGGGCCTCGATTACGGCTGCTGGATGGGTTGAGCTGCCGGCCGCTCGGCCAACTTCACGACGACGAGTTTGCGGTCGCCTTGCGACCACACGTCGAGCCGCAAGTCCTGCCCCGGCCGCCTCGACGCGATGTAGTGGCTGAGCGCGCTGTTCGAGCTGAAGCCTCTGCCGTCTGCGGAGACGACGACGTCGCCCGGCTGCAAGCCCGCTTGGTCTGCCGGCGATCCGCCGACCACCTGCACGATGGCGACGCCGGCGGTCCCGCTGTAGCCGATCTGGTTGCGAAGTCCGGCGTTGAGGTTCTCGAGCACGACGCCGACAAAGCCCTGACCCGTGCCCTGATGGATGCCGGGGTGCGCCTCGAGCTGCGCCACGACGCGTCGCACGGTGTTCGAAGGGATCGCGAAGCCGATGCCCTGCGCGAACGCCGAACGGACCGTGGACTGGTTGATGCCGATCACTCGCCCGTTGATGTCGATGAGCGGGCCGCCCGAGTTGCCCGGATTGATCGGAGCCGAGGTCTGGAGCAAGCCCTTGAAGGCGATCGCCGTACCGCCGCCCTCGGTTGGAATCTGCTCGTCGCGGTCGAATCCCGAGACCACGCCCACCGTTACGGTCTGCTGGAGCTCGAGCGGTTCGCCGATTGCGATAGCCCACTGGCCTTGCTCGAGCCGGTCGGAGTCGCCCAACTGCAGCGGGGGCGGAAGCTTCCCGTACCGATCCACTTTGACGATCGCGATGTCGGCGTCGATGTTCGTAGCGATGACGTGCGCCGGCACCTTGTCGCCGTTCGCGAAAACCACGGTCAGTCGCGTAATGCGGCCGCCCTGGGGCGCGGTCACGACGTGTGCGTTCGTGACGATGTCGCCTTGCGCGTCGTAGACGAAGCCCGATCCGGACGCGCGGCCGTGAAACGGTTGGACGACGCCGGGACCCTGGTTTCCGAAGAACTGCTGCATGAGCGGATCCACCGGAACGTACTGCTGCCCGTTGATCTCGACTTGGATGGCGACGACCGAGGCCTTCGTGCGCTTCACCGCGCTGACGATGCGATCTTGGTCGCTCACGCCGGTGAGCGGCGCGGCCGAGACCGGCGGCGGAGCGTTGTTCGGCCCGGCGACGCCGGAAAAATGCGTGCTCGCATAGAGCATCATGGCGAAGCTGCCGACGATGGCACCAACGAGCCCGATGATCAACGCGGGCAAAATGCGATTCTTTGACATACCCTCTCTCTCAAACTAACGCGGAGCGTCCGCTACAATGTTCCCGTCCCGGAGCCTAACGATTCGTCGGGCGTGGGCGGCGACGTTCTCGTCGTGGGTAACCATGACGATGGTCCGCCCTACAGCATTGAGATTCCTGAAAACCTGCAGAAGTTCTTCGCTGGTTGCGGAGTCGAGGTTCCCCGTGGGCTCGTCGGCCAGGAGAACCGCGGGGTCGTTCACGAGGGCCCGGGCGATCGCCACTCGCTGCTGCTGTCCCCCGGAGAGCTGGCTCGGCTTGTGGCCTGCCCTGTCTGCCAGCCCAAGCTCCGTCATGACGGCCATCGCGCGCGCCTTACGCTCGCGCGGGGCCATCCCTGCGTAAAAGAGAGGAAGCGCGACGTTGCTCAGCGCGTCGGCGCGGCCGAGCAGATTGAAACCCTGAAAGACAAAGCCCAGCTTGTGCAGGCGAATCTCGGCTAGCGCGTTGTCGTCCAAGCCGGAGACGTCGATGCCGTCGAGGAGATACTGCCCCCGCGTCGCCCGGTCGAGGCAGCCGATGAGATTCATCAGCGTGGACTTGCCGGAGCCAGACGGGCCCATGATTGCGACGTACTCGCCGCGTTCGATCGTGAGATCGATGCCGTGCAGGACCTCCAGCTCGAGCGGGCCGGTCGAGTATACTTTGACGATCCCGCGTAGCGCGACCACCGGCGCGTCACTCATAGCGTAGCGCCTCGATCGGATCGAGTCGCGATGCGCGATACGCCGGGTACGTGCCGAACGCCAGCGCCGCGACGACCGCAAAGCCTGCTGCGACCACCACGGCGGAGAGCCACGGAATCGGCGTGATCGCGCCCGTGAGCCGTACGATCGCGAACTGATTCACGGCTTGACCGATCGCGAGGCCGATCGCAAGTCCGATGGCGCACCCGCTGCCGCAGAGCAAGAGCGACTCGACGAAGAACTGCGCGAGGATCTGCGATGCGCGCGCTCCGATGGCCTTTCGCACGCCGATTTCGCGTGTGCGCTCGGCGACCGAGACGAGCATGATGTTCATGACGCCGATTCCCGCGACGACGAGCGAGACGGCGCCGATCAACGCGACGACCATCGTCATCGCGTTGAAGATACCGTTGATGCCCTGGGTGATTTGGGCCTTGTCGAACGTCTGATACTGTTGGCCGCGGGCTGCGCCATGGCGCGCACGTAGCGCGTTCATCACGGCGAGCTCCAGCGAGGGGATGTCCGCGGGATTGGCGGCGATGAAGCGCCCCGCGAAGACCGTCGATCCGCGCACGTACGTCTGTACGTACGTCGTCCACGGGATCGAAATGTCCGAGCCGAAGGACGCGTTGATGAACCCGTGGTGCGGCGGCTGCAGCACGCCGACGATGACGTAGCGCCGCGATCCGGCATAGATGTTCTCTCCGGTCGGGTCGCCGCCGTTTGGGAAGAGACGGAGATAGACGGCGTTCGAGATGACGCACACGTGGGCCGCCGTCGCGACGTCGGCGTCGGTGAAGCGGCGACCGTACTCGACCGGCGTCGTGTTGAACGGGATCGGCCCGTCGGGCGAAATCCCGTACCGGGCCTGCTGGTGGCCGGCGCGCACGAGATCGCTGTGGAACCCCAGCGGCTGCGCGTCGACGATGCCCGGAATGGATGCCTTGATCGCGTCGAGATCGCTCAGCCGAATGCTCGCCATCGTCGAGTTGCGTTGCGTCGTGTTGGGAAAGATGATGAACGAGTTGTCGGCGACATTGCCAAGCGCCGCGTTCACCGCTCCGCCCATGCTCTTGCCGAGAACGAGTATCGCGACGACCGCGCCGACGCCGATGATCAGGCCGGTGACCGTCAGGAGCGACCGCACCTTGTTCGCAAGGAGCACGCGCAGCGCTTCGGCCGCGTACATCATGCGCGAAGCGCCTCGATCGGGTCGAGGCGTGCGGCGCGTAATGCCGGATAGGTCCCGAAGAGCACGCCGACGACGATCGAAAAGCCGACGGCGAGGCTCACGATGAACACGTACGGGATGATCATCTCGCCGAGCTGTTGGGAGAGCAGCGACGCGCCCCCGACGGTGACGAGAACGCCGATCACCATGCCGATGCCGCCGCCGACGAGCGCGAGCACGACGGACTCCATGAGGAATTGGAGGGCGATGTCGTTACGGCTGGCGCCGACCGCCTTGCGAATGCCGATCTCGCGCGTGCGCTCGGTGACCGAGACCAGCATGATGTTCATGATGCCGATACCGGCGACAATCAGAGCGACGCCTCCGATCGCTGCGAGGCCCACCCCCACGATGTTCAAAACGTTCTCGAAAGATTTGATCAAATCGGCCGTGTTTTGCGTCACGTATTTGGCGCCGGGGCCGTGAATGCGCTGCAGCGCGCCAATCGCGAGCTTTCCAGCCGTTTCCTCCGTTCCGCTCGGCGCGTAGATCAAGATATAGTCCGGCGGCGAGGGATCGACGTCGCGGTGAAACGTCGTGTACGGAATCGCAACCGTGCTGCTGCCGACCAGCGAGTTGAGGAAGGAGCCGCGAATGTTCGAGTACACGCCCACGACGCGGTAGCGACCGCCGTTGATGCGCAAGTAGTTTCCAAGGGCATTTCCGGTTCCGAAGTACTCCGCGCCGAGATCCGCGGTGATCACGCAGACGTGCGCGGCGGTGGAGACGTCTTCTTGGCTCAGCTTACGGCCTTGCTGCATCGCGATCCCGTCGTCGTGAAAGCCGCTCGTCGCAACGACCGACGGGTAGTCGTGCTTGTTGCCGAACGTCGTGAGATACGTGCGGTTCCATTCGGGAATCACCCACGGCGTGATGCCTTGCAAGGCCCGCGCGACCGGGCGAACGTCGGCGTAGTGGATCTGTGCGATCGAAGGATAGTCTTGCGCGGGATCGGCCTGTACGATGACCGGAAAGGTTCCGAAGGAGCCAAACGTGCTCGCGATGCCGCTGGTCGTCGCGCGGCTGATTCCGAAGACCGTGATGATCGACGCGCTTCCGATGATCATCCCGAGCATCGTCAGCAGCGATCGCATGCGATTGCGCCACAGCGACGTCACGGCTTCCTCGAGGTATGCGAGGATGCGATGCACGCTAGAGCTTCCCTTAGGTCGACAGCGGGAGCGGAGACGGGCTCGTCGTGGGCGCGACGTGGGCGCCGTCGGAGAGCGTCGGATACTGCTGCGCCACGACCCTCTCGCCGGGCGAGAGCCCCGAGACGATGACGGTGCGCGTGTCGCCGAGGGCCCCCGTCGTGACCCGCCGCTTGTGCGCCACGCCGTGGCTGACCACGAACACGTAGCTCGCGCCGTTTTGCGTCGAGATCGCGGCGTTGGGAACGCTCAGCACGCGGCGAAGATCGGTCGTGAGGATGTCGACGTCGGCGTTCATCCCGTCTTTCAGGAATGCCGGCGACGTGTCCAGTTGAATCGTCGTGAGCACCTGCTTCGCGGTGCTCGTCGTGTCGGTCGACTTCGTTGCGATCGGCGCGATCTGCGTGACGTGCCCCTGTATCGCATGACCTGGGAAATCTTCCCCGGTGACGGTCGCGCTCTGCCCGACGCGAACGTTGATGATGTCCTGCTCGTCGACTTCCGCGCGCACGATGTAGCGCTCGTTTGCGGAGATCGTGAAGAGTGCTTGGCCCGCCGACACCGGCGCGCCGACGCGAATCGGGCGAAGCGGGTCGGTCGCGTCGGCTGCGACGCTTTGAATGATCCCGTCGAAGGGTGCCGAGATGCGCGTGAAGGCAAGCTGCTGCTGATTCTGCGCGTTGAGGATCGCGGCTTTTTGCGCGTTCGCCTGCGCGGTGCGTACGCTGGCGATACCGTACCCGCTGACCGCGCCGAGGCGGAGCTGCTCGACCGCCTGCTGGTAGGCGACGCGCGCCTGATCGAGCTTTGAGCGATCGGTGTCGAGCTGATTTCGCGAGATCGCTTGATTGTCGAAGAGCGTGACGTCTTCGTTGTAAATGCGCTGCGCCAAGTCGAGGCTCGACTTCGCGGTGTCGACCTGCGCCTGGTACTGGACGCGCGCGTTCTGTTCGTTGACCTGCGCCGTACCAACGTCGGCGACGGAGGAGCTGTAGTCGGCTTGCGATCCTGCCGCTGCGTATGCAAGCGACGGGTTGTACACGGTGGCGAGCAGCTCTCCGGCATAGACCCGATCGCCGTCGTGGACGTTGAGGCTCTGCAAGTTGCCCGCGACGAGCGATGGGACCGTCTCGGAATGGGGGCTCATCACGACGCCGTTCTCGGCGAGCTTCACGACGAATGGGCCGTACGTTACGGTCGCGGTCGTGACGACCAGTCCCCGCTGGTGCCCGCCGCGAGCGAAGACGGCAATCGCTATTAGCACGACGAGCGCGGCGAGAACGATCAAGAGGTTACGCTGACGCATCCGTTTCCTTTCGCCACTAGAGATCTGCGACCGCCGAGAGCGGACCATACGTGCCGACGGCTACGCGCAGTGCGACGAGCGCGTCTACGTACGCCACGCGCGCATCGATGAGGTCCGTTTGCGCCTGTACGGAGGTCTGTTGCGCTTGAAAGACGTCTGCGAGCGCGATGACGCCGCTACGATACTGCAGCTGCGCGATGCGCGCGGACTCAGCTCCGAGCGCGGCCTCCTGCTTAGCGTACGCAAGCTGCGCCTGCGCCGTCCGTGCGGCGCGATACTGCTTGCGCACGTCGACTTCGGCTTGGGAAACGGCCGACGCAAGCGTCGCCTCCGCGGAGGCCACTTGCGCTTCGTCGTTGACGCGCTCGGTGCGGCGCTGCCCGTAGTCGACGATCGGCAGCGTGAAGGTGCTCGTCAACCCGATCTGCCAGAAGCCGGGGCTGCCGCGCGGCACGATGGGAAACGGCAGCGGGGGTAGGTGAAGCGCCGCCCGCAGCTGATTCTGTTGGGCAATTTGCGCGTCCAATTCTTGCTGCAGCGTGACCGTCTCGGTCGGAGAGTACTGGTTTCCGAAGCTGGCCGAGATCTGCAGCGACGGGAAGAACTCGCGCAGCCATCCGCGGCGCGTCTCTCGCGCGCTCAGCAACGCCTTGCGCGCCGAGACGACGTCGGGCCGCTGCGCCATCGCGATGCTCGCGAGCGTGCCGATCGTGCCGTCGGGCAGCGGCGGCTCCGGAATGGCCGAAGGGATCGCAAACGGCGTGGTGAGAGCAAGGCCGACGGTGTGCGCGAGAGCTTCGCGCGCGTTGTCTGCGTCGGCCTTGGCGCCGACCAGCGTCGAGGCGCTCTTCGCTTGCGCGACCCGCGCGCGCAACACGTCGACGCCGGCAACCACTCCGGCTCGCTCTTTAAGGCGTGCCGCAGAAACGAGTGCGTTTTGATACGAGAGATCGGAGCGATCGAGCGCCACGAGCGCGACCTTCTGTGCGACGTCGAAGAAGGCGCCGGTGACGTTGCTTGCGACGAGATCCTCGCTGCGTGCCAGGTCCTCGCGTGCCGACGCGAGCGTTGCGTTTGCGGCGGCGAGCTGGATCAGGCCCAAGCCGGCGGCGTTGAGCGTGTAGCTCGTTCCAATCGAAGCGGTGTTCTGGCTGAAGTTCGACTGCGGCGTAGCGCCGATGAGCTGGTAGACACCGCCGTAGTTCGATTGCTTCTGCAGGATGCTCTGCAGCGTGCCGTTGACGGTGGGGAACGTCTGGCCCTCTTGCACCGCGACGGCGTGCGCTTGCGTCGTGACCGCGGCGTATTTTGCGGCGACCGTCGGATCGTGCGCGAGCGCGTACGAAACGGCTTGCTGCAGCGTTATCGGAGCGCGCGCGTCGGCGACTGCCGGAGCAACCGCCATCGCGGCGCAGGCGAGCGCGAGAACGAACCGGCCCACGCCCGACAAACTCCTAGTGAGCGCCGAACGAGGCAAAGATTCCCGCGCAGATGGGTAGCAGAAGGGCCGTCAATACCGCCGGCACCGCGCCGACGCGCGCGGTTACGCGCATCGCGATGTAGAGCAGCACGGCTCCCCATATCTGAAAGACGCTGAACGCGGAGAGAAAAGCGACGACCTTGGCTCCGGCGGATGGGACGAGCCACGCGAGCGACGGAAGCGCCTCGGTTACCGCCATCGTGGAGCCGAAGCTATCCGCGCCGCGCAGAAGGACGATAACGGCCAGGACCGCGCCGGCCAACCCGAGCGTCGGCACGCTGACGTTCGCCGCCGTTGCCCATAGCATCGAGAAGGACGCCGAGCCGCGCCCGACGGCATTGAAGACGAGCATGACGATCGTCGTAAAGAAGATTGCAACAGGCGTTCCGACGATCGAGAGGAGCCACGTGAAATGCAGGATCCACAGTGTGAACGAGAGCGCTTGCTGCAGTTTGTCGGGCGAGAGCTGCGCCATGCGCGGATCGCCGGCTACCATGGCGGGCCAGCCCGTCTGAAACCCGTGGACGATCGCCGGAGTGATGAGATACGACGCGAGCGCATAGAGTACGAGGGTGATGAGGAACGCCCAACCCCACGTCGGCGCGGTGCGCAGGCGCTCGAACGCCGTCGAGGGTGCGAGAATGACATCGACCACGGTCTGCAAGCCGCTCGCCGACGTGCTCTTGGCAGGGTCCATCGCTGCTCCTTTACCGCAAAAGTTCGGCGCAAGTTTCAGGATCAGGCGTGCGAGTGCCTTCGGCGATACGGCCGGAAGGCCGAAGATCGGGCGGCAGATTGCGAAGAATCGCGCTGCGGACGCACTCCAGGCGCTCCTTGCGAAACTCGAGCAGCCGCAGCTCGATGATGAGGCGGGCCCGCCGCAGCGCGCGCCGCGCGTAGAGTTCCTCCGGCGTTCGCGGTCGCGGCGTGGCGCCGCTGAAGAGGAGGACGACGATGATCGCTGCAAGGACGCGACGTAGAACGAGCATGAGCAATACCTCCAACGATTCCTCACGCGCCTCGGCCTCCGCAACAAGGGAGCTGGTGATCGCCGCGCCGCCGGACGAGCCGTACGTTCGCGTCGTGCCGCTGGGCGGATGCGGTGAAATCGGCCGCAACATGACCGTCATCGAAACGAACGACGACCTCGTCGTCGTCGATTGCGGCCTCATGTTTCCCGACGAGGAGATGTACGGCGTCGATATCGTCATCAGCGACTTCAGCTACGTCCGCGAGCGAGCGGACAAGCTTCGCGCGTTGCTCGTAACGCACGGACACGAAGATCACATCGGCGGGATTCCGTATTTCGCGAAAGAGTTCGTGAGGATCCCGGTTATCGGCACCGCGCTCTCGATCGCGCTCATCAAGGCCAAGTCGCGCGAGCACAAGCTCGGCGACGTCGACTTTCGTACGGTCGTTCCCGGCGAGCGCGTACGATTCGGCAGCATCGAGGCGGAGTTCATTCACGTCAACCACTCGGTTGCGGGAGCCTGCGCGCTCGCGCTGCGCACGCCTGCCGGCATCGTCTTCCACACCGGCGACTTCAAGTTCGACCAAACGCCGATCGACGGGCGTCCCGCGGACTTCTCGCGCATCGCGCGGGTCGGCGAAGAAGGCGTGCTCTGCATGCTCTCGGATTCGACGAATGCCGAGCGACCGGGCCACACGCTCTCCGAGCGGATCGTCGGCGAGGCGTTCGCGGCGATCTTTGCGCGCGCGAAGGGCCGCATCATCGTCGCCTCGTTTGCGTCGAACGTTCCGCGCATCCAGCAGGTCATCGACCAAGCGGAGCGCTTCGGGCGAAAGATCGTCTTCCTGGGCCGGTCGCTGCAGAACGTCGTGCACTTCGCGACCGAGCTCGGGCACCTGCGCATTCCGCCCGGGACGGCAATGAAGGCCGAGCAGCTCGAGGAGCTGCCTCCCGAGCAGATCGTCGTGATGACGACCGGCTCGCAAGGCGAGCCGATGAGCGGCCTTACGCGCATGTCGGTTCGCGACCATAACCGATTGCGCATCGTCTCGGGCGACACGGTCGTCGTGAGCGCGACGCCGATTCCCGGCAACGAGAAGTCCGTGTACCGGACGATCAACAATCTCTACAAGCTTGGTGCGACCGTCGTGCACGGTACCGACGGGCGCTCCCACGTCTCCGGGCATGCGTCGCAAGAAGAGCTGCTCCTCATGCTCAATCTCGTCCGCCCCGAGTTCTTCGTCCCGATCCACGGCGAATATCGCATGCTCGTCCAGCACGGGAAGCTGGCGGTGCGAACGGGAGTCGAGGCGGGGAACGTCTTCGTCGCCGAAGACGGCGACGTGCTAGAGTTCACGCTCGAGTACGGCGACAAAGTCGGGAAGGCGTACGGCGGAAACGTCCTCGTCGACGGGTCGGGCATCGGCGACATCGGCGAAGCGGTGCTGCGCGATCGGCGCGCGCTCGCCGGCGATGGCATCGTGCTCGTCGTCGTCGCCATCGACGCCGAAGAGGCGCGCGTTACCGCGGGGCCGGACGTCGTCGCAAGAGGCGTCTTCTACTTACCTGAAGCCGACGGCGTTCTCGAGGAGCTTCGCACGGAGCTGCGCGCGTCGCTCGACGCGATCTCCGTCGAAGGCATGCGCGACCCCGGCACCGTGAAGGAACACCTGCGAGACACGCTCAGCAAAGCGATCTACTCGCGGACGAAGCGCCGGCCGGTGGTCATTCCGCTCGTGATGGAAGTCTAACCACCCGAGCGTCGTGGCTGCCGTCGTTTACGGACTGCTCGCGGCGGTCTTTTACGGCGCAGCCGATTTCTGCGGCGGCGTGGCGGCGCGCCGCAGCGCGGTCTTCGCCGTCACCATCATCTCGCAGCTAGCGGGTTTGCTCGCGCTCTTTGTAATTCTCGCGTTTACGCATTGGCGGCTGACGCGAGGGGATCTCTTGTTCGGCGCGCTCGCCGGGGTTTGCGCCGGCAGCGGCCTCGCGCTCTTCTATCACGCGCTCGCGATCGGGCGCATGGGCATCGTCTCTCCCATCACAGCGGTGCTCGCCGCGGCGGTGCCGGTAGCCGCGAGCCTCGTGCGCGGCGAGCGCCTTCACGTGACGCAGGGCGCCGGCATGCTTCTGGCGCTCGTCGCCGTCGTTCTGATCGCGGCTTCCTTTGAAGAAGGGGAAGGTGGAACGCGCGAGATCGCGACCGAGGGCGTGCGGGAAGCGCTCGTCGCGGGCCTGATCATCGGCGGCTTCATCCTGTTCTTGAGCCGCGCGAGCCCCGCGTCCGGCGTCGCCATTCTGCTGCCCGCCCGTGCGGCCTCCGTGCTCGTCTTGCTGGCGATCGCCGCGGGCTTGCGCGGCAGCGTGCGGACGAGCGTCCCCGTGTTGCCGCTGATCGTCCTGTGCGGCGTTCTCGACATGGCGGCGAATGCGTTCTTCGTGCTTTCGGCACGTGCCGGCTACGTTTCTATCGCGTCGGTCTTGACGGGTCTTTATCCCGCCTCCACGGTCGTGCTCGCGTGGCTCGTCTTGCGCGAACGCCTGCAGCGGGTTCAGCGCTGGGGCGTGCTGCTCGCGCTCGTGGGCGTCGCACTGATCGCGGCGTAAGCAGGGGCCCGGCGCTTTGCCTACTGAATGCCCTACGGCAGTGCACGCCGGGGATCGCGAAAAGCTCGCAGCCTTCATACGCGACGCGAAGAACAAGGGCGCCGGCGATGCGTTTCTGGTAGATCTCCTCAAGCAGAACGGCTGGTCCGAGCGTCGCATTTACGGCGCGTTCTCCGACTACTACGCGCAGCAGACCGGAGCGCCGGTCCCCTCGCGAGGGCAGGGAATGGAGAACGCGCGAGATGCATTCCTCTACCTCGTATCTTTCGTGTCGCTCGGCTTTTGGAGCATCGCGCTCATCTGGCTTGGCAATATCGCGATTACGCGCGCGTTCCCGAGCCCAACGGATGTCGAGAGTACCACGTCGCTGCGCTACGACCTCGCCGGCCAGCTGGCGAGCATCATCATCGGCTTCCCCATCTTCATGCTGGTGAGCTGGATTTTAGCGCGCCAAACGGCGCGGCGCCCGGAAGAACTCGACTCGGGCGTGCGAAAATGGCTGACGTACGTAGCGCTCGTGATCGCCGCCATCGCGCTCCTTTCCGACGCGGTGCTGTTTCTGCAAAGCTTTCTCACCGGAAATCTGACGGTGCGTTTCGCCTTGCAGTACATGGTGCTCATCGTCGTCGCCGGCGGAATCTTCTGGTACTACTTGCGCAGCATGCGGGCTTGGGAACGGCGGGGGAACGACAACACCTTCTTCGGCGCGTTCGCGCTGACGGCAGTGATCGCCGCGCTCGCCGTCGGATTCGGAGGCGTCGGGGCGCCCGCGTTCGAGCGTCAGCTGAGGATGGACGAGCAGAGGGTGAGCGACATGTATGCTATCGCGACGGCGATCAACACGCGTGGAAATGCGCCGGCGTCGCTTGCGGAGCTGGCGCCTCCCGCGAGCCGCTTACGCGACCCCGCGACTGGCGCGGCGTTCGTGTACGCGCGCAAGAACGCGCAGTGGTACGACGTGTGCGCGACGTTCGACACGTCGAACGTCGGTCAGGTCAACGGCAACGACCCATGGGCACATCCGGCCGGTCGCTACTGCTACCGGCTCTCAGCGGCGACCGCGCCGAACGTTCCGAGCGTCATCCCCACGGTTCCCTAGATCGTCGACCAGACGTCGAGCTTGCGCTTCACGCCCTCGATCGTCGCATCGGTGAACTCGGTCGTCGTCGCGTTGCCGCCGAGATCCGGCGTCGCGATCCCGGCGTGCACGGTTTCGAGGGCGGCTTCGTAGATCGCGCGTGACGCGTTTGCAGCACGCTTGTCGTCGACGTACGAGAGCACCGCGGCCGTGGCGAGAATCATCGCGAGCGGATCGGCGATGTTCTTTCCGAAGAGCCGCGGAGCCGTACCGTGCGGCGCCTCGGCCATCACGACGTTCGGCGTAAAGCTCTCTTCGCGATCGGGAAACGACAGCAGGAGCGATTCCGCGCCCGCGATCGAGCCGAAAAGCTGCATGACCAAATCGGAGAGGCAATCGCCGTCGCGGTTGAGCGACGGGATGACGAGCGGATCGTCGCCGGCATTCGAAAGGAGAAGCGCGTACGTTGCGTCGATGAGGTGCGGCTCGTACGCAACGTCCGGATGGCGCGCGGCGGCGGCATCCATCTCTTCCTTGAGCATTCCTTCGTACACGGGGCTGACGGTGTACTTCGGGCCTCCGAAGACCCGGCCGCCGATGCGTTTTGCGTGCGCGAAGGAGTACTCGGCGACGTAGCGGCAGACGCCGCGCGAGATCGTCTCCGTTCGGCTCGCGGTCTCGGCGTCGCCCTCGCCTTCGCGCCACTCATGCGCCCCGTACGCGTCCCCCACCGCCATGCGCACCACGGTGATCGGCGCGTGAATTCCCGCGACGGGTCGCACGCGCGGCAGCTTGCGGCCGGTGCGAACGATGACCTTACCGCCGACCGCCTTGCGCAGCAGCGCGTTCGGAGAGCCCACGTCGCCCAGCTGTTCGGGGGTGATGGTAGCGGCCTTGAGGCCGAAGCGATGGCGCACCATCGCTTCGGCCGCGTCGAGCACGACGCGGTTCTCCGTCCCGCGCCGATGCTCCAGCGAGAGGTCGTAACGTTCGAACGTCAGCGGAAGATCGATAACCGACGTGTCGAGCACGCGCAGTGCTTCGGTCAGCAACTCCTGTCCGGTTTGGTCGCCTTCGAGAACGACGATGGTCGGCGCGGTCAAATGAACTCCTGTCGCTGCGACGAAAAGCTCCTCTCGATGGCACGCGTACGCCGGAAGAGCCGTGCGAGGAAGGGCCTCAATCTCGAGATCGTCGGGATTGTCGCCATCGGCCTGGCCGTCCTCTTTGCCGTCGCGCTCGCGATCCCGCAGTATGCGGGACACGTCGGCCGCGCGACGGAGCTGATGCTGCGGCGGCTGCTCGGCGACGCTTCGCCGTTCTTTCCCGTGCTGATCTTCGCGCTCGGCGGCATCGTCTTTCTGGAAATCAACGTGCCGCGTCTCATCGTGGGATTCGCAAGCGCCGCCTTTGCCTACTTCCTGATGCTCGATGCGATCCTCGGCTCGCGTGGCGCGCGGGCCGGCGGCGAGATCGGAACGACGATCTGGAGCACGTTGCGCGCGCTGGTCGGGTCGGTGGGCGCGTGGGTCGTGCTCGGCGTCATCGCTATCGCGCTGACGCTCTACGTGACGAACACGTCGTTGAAGAAGATCATCGGTTGGATCGTGATCCTCGGCGGCAACGTCAAACTCGTGCGTCTGCCGAAGTTGCCCAAGCTCGATCTTCACCTTCCGCCAGGCCACGCGAACGTGCGCGAGGCCTTCTCGCTTCCCGAGCGCACGAGCAACCGCGTCACGACGGGAAAGACCGAGGTTTTCGACGAGCGCGATGCCGTCGAAGAAGGCGCTCCCGCCAAGCGCGTCGCCGTTCCGGTGCCGCTGCAGCGGTACGTCGCGCCGAGGCCGCAGCTAACGGCTCCGGCGCCGCCGGCCGAGGCCGTCGTCGGAGAGTACGAATCCTCGGGCGGGCAACGCGCGTACCATCTTCCGGACCTGGCAATTTTCGATGCTCCGCTCGCGCAATCGAACGACGACGTCGATCGCGCCCATCTGCTGGAAGACACGCTCGCGTCGTTCGGCGTCGGTGCGAAGGTCGTGCATTCGCAGCGCGGCCCCTCGGTAACGCGCTACGAGCTGCGTCCGGAGCGCGGCGTGAAGATCTCGCGCATCGCGGCGCTTGCCGACGATCTCGCCCTCGCGCTTGCCGCAACCTCGGTCCGCATCGAGGCTCCGATTCCTGGTAAGTCCGCCGTCGGGATCGAGGTTCCGAATCAAACCGTCTCCGTCGTGACGGTGCGCGAGATCCTCGACGCGCTGCCGAATCGCGGCCAAGTCCCGCCGCTCTGGATGGCACTCGGCAAAGACATCACCGGACGGCCGGTCTTCGGCGACCTGGCGAAGATGCCGCATCTCCTGGTCGCGGGCGCGACCGGCGCGGGCAAGTCCGTGTGTCTGAACACGATCATCGCGTCCCTCCTCGTCAGCGCGACGCCGGACCAAGTGCAGATGCTCATGATCGATCCAAAGCGCGTCGAGCTGCCCGTATACAACGGGATCCCGCATCTCATCAAGGACGTCATCACGGATCCGCGCCTCGCCGCGGGCGCGTTGCTCGAGATGATCAAGGAGATGGAGGCGCGCTACGAGCGCTTTGCCAAGGCGAGCGTGCGCAAGATCGAAGAGTACAACGCAAAGTTTCCCGACGAGAAGCTTCCGTACGTCGTCATCGTCATCGACGAGCTTGCGGACCTCATGCTCATCGCGCCGGCAAAGGTGGAGACGACGATCATGCGCCTCGCGCAGCTCGCACGCGCGACCGGCATTCACCTCATCGTCGCGACGCAGCGCCCGTCGGCGGACGTGATCACCGGCTTGATCAAGGCGAACATACCCTCGCGCATCGCCTTCGCGGTCAGCTCGCAGGTCGATTCGCGCGTCATTCTCGACATGAACGGTGCGGAGCGGCTTTTGGGCCGCGGCGACATGCTCTATCTTCCGATCGACGCGCCGAAACCCGTGCGTGCGCAAGGTGCGCTCGTAACGGGTGCCGAGATTCACCGGCTCGTCGACTTCTGGGCTCGCCAAGCGCAACCGGAGAACCTCGTCGACGTCGACGTCGTTCCGCTCGCCGACGACGAGGAACGCGCGCGCAAGGACCTCGACTCACTGTGGTACGACGCGGCGCGCTTCATCGTCGAGACGCAGTATGCCTCGACCGCGCAGCTGCAATCGCACCTCTCGATCGGCCACCCTCGAGCCGTTCGTATCATGAAGCAGCTCGAAGAGCTCGGCGTCGTCGGGCCGCACGAGGGAACCAAGCCGCGTAAGATCGTGATGGGCTATGCGGAGATCGAACAGCTCGCGCTGCGCGTCGGAAAAGGTGAGGGTGGACAGCAAGACCTCTTCGCCGTCGAATCGTAGCGCGTACGTCATCGCTGCGGCGATTTCGTTTGCCGCGTGTATCGCACTGGGGCTTGGCGTCGACCATTACGGCGAGCCGACTGCGGTATGGGCGTTCGATCGCGCCGTCGTAGATCACGGCGCTATCCTTGCGTGGTGGATCACGCAGCTCGGGCGCTTCTACGTTCTCGCATCGCTTGCGCTCGCGCTGTTGATCGCGGCGTGGCTTTTACCCTCGTGGCGCGGGCGCATACTCTTCAGCCTCGTCATGCTGCTTCTCGCATGGCGCGCCGCGGACTTCCTCCAGCACGTCTTCGCGCGCCCGCGGCGCCTCGACTGGGTGATATTTCATGAAACCTCGTTCTCGTATCCGAGTGCGCACGCGACGATCGCAACCGCGTTCTACGCGCTCTGGGCGTGGCTGATCGCTCGCGGCTTCACGGCGCCCTCGCGCAGCGCCGTCTGCATCCTGGTGCTAATCGTCGTCCTGGCGATCTACTGGTCGCGGCTGGCGCTCGGGGCGCACTACGTGACCGACGTCGCCGGCGGCGTCCTGCTCGGCCTGACGTTGCTCGCCGCCGGAGCGGCGGCGTGGCCGGAAATCCTCGCGCGGACGAGAAAGGGGCGAGCATGACCCGCTCGACCGATCCGGCGCTTTTCGAGATCGAAGCAAAGCTCGATGCCGGCGCTCCGCTCTCTCTCGCCGACGGCCTTGCGCTCTATCGCGCGCCCGATCTCCATGCGCTCGGGCGTCTGGCGCGCAAACAGAAAGAGCGCAAGAGCGGCAAGAAGGTCTTCTACGTTCTCAACCGCTACGTCAACTCGACGAACGTCTGCTACGCCGGATGCAAGTTTTGCTCGTTCGCCGCCGACGAGTTCAAGGAGCGCGAGCGCGTGGTGCGCATGCCGGCCGAAGAAGTCTTCGCAAGGACCTTCGAGACGGGAACGAACTTCAACCAAGTCCACATCGTCGGCGGCCACGATCCGCGCCAGCTCTCGCTCGATTACTGGCTGCCGCTCATGCGTCGCTTCAAGGAAGCCGCGCCGCACGTGCAGCTTTCGCTCTTCACTGCGGCCGAGATCGACTACATGGCCAAGCGCCATCGCCTCTCCTACCCCGCCATCGTCGCGAAGCTCAAAGAAGCCGGGCTCGACAACGTCAACGGCGGCGGCGCGGAGATCTTCGCCGAGGCGACGCGCGCAAAGATCTGCCCGAACAAGGTCAATAGCGACAACTGGCTCGCGATTCACGAGGAGCTCCATTCTCAAGGCGTCGCGAGCAACGCGACGATGCTCTACGGCCACATCGAGTCGCTCGAAGATCGCGTCGACCATTTGCTGCGCCTACGCGCATCGCAAGAACGCTCGCCGGGATACAATGCCTTCATTCCGCTGGCGTTCCATCCCGACGGCAACGAGATGAGCGATTGCGGCTGGACGAGCGGCCTCGACGACGTCCGCACCTTTGCGGTCGCGCGCCTGATGCTCGACAACTTCGATCACATCAAGGCGTATTGGATGATCCAGGGTCTGAAGGTCTGCCAGGTCGCGCTGCAGTTCGGCGCCGACGACATGGACGGCACGCACGGTTCGACCGACGAAGAGATGATCTATCACGCGGCAGGGACGCAGTCCGGCCAGCACGTCGACGACCGCGAGTTTCGCCGTCTCATCGAAGACGCAGGCTACGTGCCCGTGCGTCGCAACACCACGTACGACGAGTTCGCGTGGGACTGGGCCCCTCCGTCCTTCGACGCGGCAGTGCCCGTCGGCGCTGGATGACGATGACGCTACGCTGCGGACGCATCTGCTACACGAACGACCTTCCGATCTACGCCGCGTTCGACGCGGGGGCGATTCCGTATCCGGGCACGCTGCATGCGGACGTGCCGGCGCGTTTGAATGCCATGCTGCTCGCCGGAGAGCTCGACGTGAGCCCTATTTCGGCGTTCGCATGGGCGCGGCACGCCGGCGAGCTCGTCCTGTTGCCCGATCTCTGCATCGGCGCGCGCGACGAGGTCGTATCGGTGGTTCTCGTCTCGCAGCGGCCGCTCGAGCAGCTCGACGGCGCGCGCATCGCCGTGACGCGCGAGTCGGCCAGCGGCGCGAACCTCCTGCGCGTCCTACTCGAACGCCGATTCGGCGTGCATCCGGCGTACGAAGAGAGCGCCGACCCCTTGGCGGACGCGGCAAATGGGTGCCCCGCGCTGCTCATCGGCGATCGGGCGATCGACGCGCTGCTCTCGCTGCCGCGGGAGAACGTATACGACCTGGGCAGCCTCTGGCACGAGTGGACGCGGCAGCAGACGGTCTTTGCGGTTTGGGCGGCGCGCCGCGACGTCTACGATCGCGAGCCGCAAGGCGTGCGCGACTGCATGCACGCATTGACCGATGCGTACACGTGGTCGCGTTCGCACATGGAGTTCGTGCTCGCGCAGGCGCAGCGTGCCTACCCGCGCCCGACGGGCTTCTACGAGGAGTATTACGGCAAGCTGAACTTCACGTTCCATTTTGCAGCGCAGTGCGGCTTGGAGGCATTCTGCCGCGAGCTGCTTGCGATCGGCGCCATCGAGCATATGCCGCCCGTCTTTCCGGAGGCGATCGGTGTCCCTGCATGATCTGCTAGACCGCGCGGCGTCCGGCGGGCGCTTGAGCTTCGACGAAGGCGTCGCGCTCTACCACGACGCCGACCTTCACGCGCTCGGCGCCGCAGCGCACGCGCGGCGCATGCAGCTCCATCCCTCGAATGTCGTGACGTACGTCATCGACACGACCGTGAACTACACCAACGTCTGCAACGTGCACTGCACCTTCTGCGCCTTCTTTCGACCCGAGCATCACAACGAAGGCTACACGATGTCGCACGACGAGGTGATCGCGCGCGTGCGGCACGCCGCGGACCAAGGTGCGACGCAGATCATGATTCAAGGCGGCGTCAACCCTGAGCTGCGCATCGCGTGGTTCGAGCAACTCTTCGCGCGCGTGCGGGCCGAGTTTCCGCACGTGGATCTCCACTCGCTCTCGGTCTCGGAGATCGTGGGCTTGGCGCGAATCGAAGAGATGCCGGTTCCCGAGATTCTTCGCCGCTTGAAAGCTGCGGGCATGAAGTCGCTCCCCGGCGCGGGGGCGGAGATCCTCGTCGAGCGCGTTCGCAAGCGTATTTCGGCACGCAAGGTGAAACCGGAGGAATGGCTCGGCGTCATGCGCGAGGCGCAACGTCTCGGAATGCCGACGACCGCGACGATGATGTTCGGTTCGATCGAAACCGCGGAAGAGCGCATCGAGCACCTCCACGTCGTGCGCGAACTTCAAGACGAGATGCAGGGCTTCACCGCCTTCATTCCGTGGTATTACATCCCGTTCAAGACGCCGCTGCGCGGCAAGGAAGCAACGGGTCTGGAGTACTTGCGCGTCCTTGCGATCTCGCGACTCTACCTCGACAACGTGCCGCACCTGCAGGCGTCGTGGCTGACGCCGGGCTTGAAGATGGGGCAGCTCGCGCTCTTCTACGGCTGCGACGACATGGGCGGCACGATCATCGAAGAGCAAGTCGTGCACGACGCAGGGAACACCAACGAAGCGTCGCGCCGCGATCTAGAGGAAGCCATCCGCGAGGCCGGCTTCGTTCCGGCGATCCGCGACACGTACTGGAACATCCGCTCCGACTACGCGCTCGCCACGGCCTAGGGTCCTGTCGGACTTAGGCGCATTCCCGTCTCCGGCCGCTTACGTGTGAGGCACCGTGTTGATGACGCCGATGAAGAGGAGCGCGCCGGTGCGCTCGTCGCGCAGCGCCATCACGAACGGGTGGTCGACGATGAACGTGCGCGCCGGAGGCATCATGACCGACGTCATCCGCATCTCGACGGACGTCGCCGCAGCCGCCGTGGTTCCTTGCTCGTCCACGCGCACGTAGGTCTTGTGAACGACGCTTCCGAGGCGAATCGTACCGGCCGGTGGATGCATCGGCGAGAAGTCGGCATTGCGACTGAAGGCGACGCCCATGCCCATCGCTTCTAGGAGCGGCTCGAGCTGCGCTTGGTACTCCGCGGTGAAGCGCGGTAGCCCGACGCGAACGTCTTCGGCGCGCAGCGCGCGAAGCGCGTGATCGAAGGCCGAGGCGCTGAGGCCGCGCACGAGCGCCGCGGCGTCCTTGCCGTTCGGCAGAAGAATGTACGCTGCGTAGCCGCCGTTCTTACCGTAGGGAAGGCGCAGGACGCGAAACGTCGGCAGATCGGCGGTTCGAAACGTTGCGCGTTGCATCATCATCTGCACGTCGTGCTTCGTGCCGTCTGCATCGGTGAACGGCTGGCGGCTCGTCTCGCCGCGATCGAACGGTGCCGTCCAGTCGGCTTTGAAGGCGAGTGCATTCGTGAGGTAGGCGAAATCCATCGGGCTCGTGCTGTCGACGATGTGGTCGATCAACCCGAGGGTATGCGCGCGCGTCCACGCATTGATGGCCTGCGCGGCCGACGGGTCGCCGAAGTGCACGGCTCGCGCCTCGGCTCGATAGCCGCGTCGAAGCAATGCGACGTAACGCGAGCTCGGCGGGATATCCTGCCGCAGCCAGATCGCGTTCGCGATGCCGACGCGGGCGTCGGAATTCGATTCGAGCGAGGCGATAAGCGCCGCATTCGCCGGCGCGACGTCCGTAGCGCGCAATGCGAGCGCGTGCAGAATCGCCGTACGGGTGCTTCCCGCAGCGCCGTCGGCGGCCATCGCCAAGGCGATGCCGAGGCTCACCGGCGATAGGAAGACATTTTCGGCGTGCGATTGCCCCGCGAGCCGTTGGAGCACGGCAATACCGAAGGCGTTGTAGTTGGCGGGGGCGGCGGCACCGAGGCAGCACACGGCGGCCGTGAGGACGAGCAAGCGCTTCATGCCGTCTACTTCGCGGCGATCGTTGCGCCTCCCAGCACTTCGTCAGTGCCGCAGTCCAGGAGCGCGACGAGCTGCCCGGGCGCGACGGCTCGCTGCGGCGCCTCGAAGGCGAGTTCGAGCCGGTCGCCGTCTATGCTTGCCTGGGCCGCGACCGGGGCGGCGCGATAGCGGATCATCGCGCGGACCGGTGTCTGCCGCTCGCGCAAACGCTCCGGCCGTATGAGGCTGACCTCGCGGGCGACGAGCGCGCCGGAGAGCAGCTCTTCCTCCCGCCCGATCGTTATCGTGTTCGACGCCGCGTCGATGCGCGTGACGTATCGCGCGCTGCCTGCATCGGCAATTCGGGCGCGCTGGCCGATCGTGTAGCGCGCGACGCCGGCGTGCGTTCCCACGCGATCTCCGCCCGCGTTCACGACGTCGCCGCGGCGATCAATGCCGGGGTTCAAGCGTGCGAGCAGATCGCGGTAGTCGCCGCCTTCGACGAAGCAGATGTCTTGCGACTCTCGTTTGTCGTGCACCGGTAGGCCCAGCCTGCGCGCGTGCGCCCGCGTCGCCGGCTTATCGAGCTCTCCGAGCGGCAGAAGCAGCATCGAAAGCTGCTCGGGCGACACCTGCGCGAGCGCATACGCCTGGTCCTTTTCGTGCGCGTTGCGGAAGAGATGCGGGCCGTCGACGCGATGCTCGAGGCGCGCGTAGTGCCCGGTTGCAACGTGTGCCGCGCCGAGCTGCCGGGCGTAGCGCGCGAGCGTTCCAAGCTTCACGTAGTTGTTGCACGAGACGCACGGGTTCGGCGTGCGCCCGTGCACGTAGTCGTCGACGAAACGCGCGACGACCCCGCGACGGAACGCCTCCTTGAAATCGAGGACGTAATGCGGAATCCCCAATGCCGCGGCGCTCGCGCGCGCGTCGTCGAAGTCGTCGACGCCGCAACAGCTTTTCGCATGCGCGGGCCGCGTGGGCTCGTACATCTTCATCGTCACGCCCACGACGTCGTAGCCCGATTCCACCAAAAGGCCGGCTGCGACCGCGGAGTCGACGCCGCCGCTCATCGCCGCGACGACGCGCTGCTTGCTCATTTGCTGCACCAGGATAACATTGCACCGAGTATAACAGAAGAGACGATGCCGGCGCTCGGTCAGCGATTTCGTGCCGCGAGGGAAGCCCGCGGCCTCGCTATCGCTGAGGTTGCCGAACAGATTCGGATTCGTGCCGTCTATCTTGCCGCGATCGAGAACGAAGCCTGGAGCGAGATCGGTGCCCCGATCTACATTCGCGGCTTCTTGCGCACGTACGCGCGCTTCCTCGGGCTCGATGCCGAGGAGGCCGTCGCAGCGTTCAATCTCGGAGAGGGCGAGCGCGGGGCCATCGTGCCGGCGCGGGGCGATCTCGCGGACATCGAGCGCGCCGGCGGGCACCGCGGCCTGCAGCTCTCGCCGCTGATCTGGATCGCGTCGCTGGTCGCCGTCATTCTCATCGCGTTCGTGGTGTACAACGAGCTGACGCTTCCGAAGCCGTCGCCGGTTGCTTTCTTGGCGACGGCCTCGCCGCTGCCGCCCGCCTCGCCGCTGCCGGCTGCTGCAGCGGCGATGCCGAGCCTCTCACCGAGCGCGCTACCGAGCGGCAGCGCGCCACCGAGCGGCAGCGCGCCACCGAGTGCCGGCCCACTTGCATCCGGTGCCCACGTCGTCACGCTGCGCCTAACGGGGTTATGCTGGATCGAGGTCGCCGTCGACGGCGCCGTGGCGAGCGAAGGAACCTTCGCGGCCGGCACCGTCAAGACGTTCACCGGAAGGAACATCGACGTTCGCGTCGGGAACGCAGGGGCTGCCGACCTGGTGCTCGATGGGCAAGACCTCGGGAAGATGGGTGCGGCCGGACAAGTCGTCGAGCGGAGTTTTGCCTCATAGATGCCGAGCGAATCCTCATTTGACGTGGTTTCACGAGTCGACGGGCAAGAGTTAGACAATGCCCTAAATCAAGCGCGCCGCGAGATCGCGAACCGCTTCGATTTCAAGAACTCGAAAACGACGATCGAAAACGATGCGAAGTCGATCACCGTCGTCTCGGACGACGAAATGAAGATGCGCAACGTCGTCGATATCATTCAGTCAAAAGCGGTCAAGCGCGGCGTCGACATCAAAGCCTTTGAAGTCGGCGCACTGGAGCCGGCTGCGAGCGGCACCGTGCGCCGGGTTATCACGCTGCGCTCGGGCATTCCCAAAGACAAAGGGAGAGAGCTCGTCGAGAAGATCAAGGGACTCAAGGCGAAGGTCACCGTGCAGTATCAAGACGAGCAGATTCGCGTGTCGGGCAAGAGCAAGGACGATCTCCAGCGCGTCATCGCCACGCTCTCGACGATGGATTTCGAGCTGCCGCTGCAGTTCGTCAACTATCGCTAACGCATGCCTAGGAGTCTGTCGGACGTAGGCGCATTCCCGTCTCCGGGTCGCCTTTTGCCCGAATACTTCGTTGCTCATCGGTCACGAAGCTACGGCTTCGCTCCCTCATCGCGCCTCGTCTTCGAACAAAATGCGGCGCCGGAATCCGGAAATGGCCCAAGCTCGACAAACTCTTAGCGTTTCCCTCATCAGCCTCGGCTGCGCAAAGAACTTGGTCGACAGCGAGGTGATGCTCGCGAAGCTCGGCGCTGCCGACTGGGCGATCGAGCCCGACAGCGAGCGCGCCGACGCCATCATCGTGAACACGTGCGCCTTCATCGATCCGGCGAAGGCCGAGTCCACCGAGCGCATACTCGAGTACGCGCAGCGCAAGCGGCCCGGTCAGCAGTTGATCGTCGCCGGCTGTCTCGCGCAGCGCTACGGTGAGCAGCTCGCGCAGCTGATCCCGGAGATCGACGGTATCGTCGGTACCGGAGCGTACGCGTCGATCGCCGAGATCCTGACGCAAGCACGCGGCGGCGCCCGGCCGGTGCGCACGGAGTACGTGGAGGAGCCCGAGCACGCGTTCCTTCCTCGGCTCGTGACGACGCCACGCGCCACGGCGTATCTCAAGATTGCCGAAGGATGCGATCACCCGTGCACCTTCTGCATCATTCCGGCGCTACGCGGCGCTTTTCGTAGTCGCAGTGAAGACTCGATCCTAGCCGAAGCGCGCGCGCTCGCCGGCGGCGGCGCAAAGGAGCTCGTTCTCATCGCGCAGGACACGTCGATGTGGGGGCGCGATCGCGGCATCCGCCGCGGTGGCCTCGCGCGGTTGTTGCGACGCTTGCATGAGATCGACGGCGTCGAATGGATCCGCTTGCTCTACCTCTACCCCGCGACTGTCGACGAAGAACTCATCGACGCGATCGCGTCATTGCCGAAAGTCTGCAACTACATGGACATGCCGCTGCAGCACGCGCACCCCGACATGCTGCGAGCGATGCGCCGGCCGTCGAACGGCGAGCGGTACCTCGAAATTCTAGAAGAGTTTCGCCGGAAGATTCCCGGCGTCACGATGCGCTCGACGTTCATCGTCGGCTTTCCGGGCGAGCGCGAGGAGCACGTCGCATACCTGGAGGAGTGGCTCGCGCGCGCGCAACTCGATCGCGTCGGCTTCTTCGAGTACAGCGCCGAGGAAGGAACGCCCGCGGCATCGCTCGCGCAGAGCGTTCCGCCACGCGAGCGGCGGCGGCGCCTCGTCCGATTGCGCGAAGCGCAGCGTCGGGCGTCCGAGCGCGCCCGCGCCCGGCGGGTAGGAAGCGTCGTGCGCGTGCTCGTAGAGGAGCGGCGCTCGTTGCGTGCCGGGAGCCCGCTTCGCGAACGCTTGGGTTGCGCGTCGGCCTGGTACGGGCGCTCGGAAGGCGAAGCGCCGGGCGTCGACGGTGGCATCTACTTTACGGGCGAGGTGCGCGCGGGCACGTTCGTCGAGGTCGTCATCGAAGGGCATGCAACCTTCGATTCGCTCGGCCGCGTTTGTGCGGAGGAGATAGTCGGTGAATAAGCATCTTGCGGTACGCAACAGTTTCTTCCGCAGGCCGCCGCGCAACGTGCGGCGGGCACTGATCGTCGCTGCGCTCGTCTGCGTCGGGCTGGCGTCGGTTCTCACGGGCTACATCGTCATCGGTAGGCACAATCCGCTCATCGAGTTGTCGCGCGCCTTCATCCCAAGTCCGCAGCAGGTCTTCGGCAAGCAGAACCTGCTCGTGCTCGTGGAAGGCCTCGACTACGATTACACCGCGACCGATCAGCCGTTCTCGTCGCAATCGCGAAGCGACGTCATCTGGGCGGTCAACTTCGATTTTGCGAACCATCGCATCTACGAGCTCTCCGTGCCGCGCGACATGCTCGCGACGTTCCCCGACGGCAGCCGGCGCAAGATCAACGAGGCGCAGTCGGACGGCGGCACACGGGAAGCCGAGCACGTCGTCGCGGGGTTCCTGGGCATTCCCGGCTTCGACCGCTACGCGGTCCTTCGCATCAACGCGGCGCGCGAAGTTATCGATGCGATCGGCGGCGTCAACGTGGACGTGAAGAACTCCGACTGTCTCATGACGCCGCACCACTGCGTCAATGGACCGATCGACTACGACGACACGTGGGGGCACCTGCACATCCACTTGAAGCCGGGAATGCAGCATCTGAACGGCGGACAGGCGGTCGGCTACGCGCGCTTCCGGCACGACTGGTGCAGCGACCCATGCCGCATCATGCGCCAGCAGCAAGTCGCGCGCGCCGTGCTCGAAAAGCTCAAAGGGGACAAGCTTTCGACGCTCTTGCATTTGGGGCAGCTCATCGGCATCGTTCACGCAAACCTCGTCACGAACCTGACGCAGAGCGAGATGCTTTCGATCGCCGACTACTACGCCGACATCACGCCCAAGGAGTTTCACTCGACGCAAGTGCCGTATACCGGCGATGTCCAGCTCGCCGACGGCGACGATCTCATTCCCGACGACGCCGCGAAGGCGAGGCTCGTGCAAACGATGCTCGTCGCGCCGCCGACGCCGACGCCCGCACCGCCGAGCACGATGGCGCTTGCCGCAATTCCGCCCTCGACCTTGCGCGTTGACGTCGAGAACGGCAGCGGCGTGCAAGGCGCGGCGCACCGCGTCGCCGAGCACCTGCGCAAGGCCGGATTTCAGATCGGCGACATCGGCGACGCAGCAAATACCAACCTCCCGACGTCGGAGATCCAGGTGCACTCGGCGGTGCTCTTCGCCGGCGCTCGCGTACGCGAAGCCATGCCGGGACCGTGGCAAAACGTGAGCATCGTCGACGCGGGCGCATCTCCTTCGCCGCAGACGAGCGACGTGACGATCATCGTCGGGCGCGATTTGGCGCGCCCGGAATGAAGCGAGCCGTGCTCGTGCTTGCCGCGGCCGCCGCGCTCGCGGCGGTGGCGTTCGGCGTGCGCGAGTTCTTCCACGTGAGCAACCGTACCGCAGCCATTCTCACTCCGACGATGAACGTCCACAAAGAGTTCTCAGGCGCGCTCGGACCACGCTTGTATCGTGCGCTCCACTCGCGCCCAGCGATCGTTCCTGGCGAGCGCAGCCGTCTCGTGGCGCTGACGTTCGATGACGGTCCGTATCCGATCTTCACGCCGCTGCTACTCGACCGCCTCAGGGATCTCCACATACCGGCGACGTTCTTTCTCATCGGTCGCGATGCGGAGCAATGGCCGGAGCTGGCGCAGCGCATCGAGACCGCGGGCAACGAGATCGGCGATCACACGTACTCGCATCCCGATCTCGATCGCGAAACGCCGGCGGTCGTGCGCAGCGAGATACTTCGCGGCCGAGACGTGCTGTGGGCCCTCACGCACGACCCCTCCGTCAATTGGATGATGCGTCCGCCGCACGGCCGGTACACCGAGCAGACGCTTCGCATCGCTCAGCGCCTCGGCTATCACGTGATTCTCTGGACCGACGATAGCGGCGATTGGCGCACCATACCTTCAGCACGCATCGTGGCTCACGTCGAGCACTTCGCGACGCGGCCTGATATCGTGCTGCTGCACAACGGTAAACTCGCGACGATCGAGGCCTTGCCTGCGATCGTGGAGGCCTTTCGTGCAGCGGGCTACCGATTCGTAACCGTGCAGCAGCTGCTGCGCTATCTGGGAGCGGGGGCCGTGAACCATCCCGTGCGCCGTTCGATCTAAGCCGCCCGCACAGTGCCTCGAAGCATCATCGATACGGAATCGAGCCGCGGACGTCTCGTGCGAAGGCGCATCGTCGTCGCGCTCGTGCTGATAATCATCGTGGCTGGCGTGGCTTTCGGCGCGTGGAGGGGGCTGCACCGCACGGGCCCGGCCGCTTTTCAAGGAAAGTCGGCCCCTCGCTTGAACGTGAGGCCTCGTGAACACGCCACGTAAGCTTACCTATGGGCTGGTTGCCCTGTGTCTGGTCGCGCTCGTGGCCGCGTGCGCCGGCAACACGGGAACGACCTCTAGCTTGAACATCGGCCCGAACTTTCCTAAGGGTACGCTCTACGTGGCGAACAGCACGCAGAACGGCATCTCGATGTATGCGGCAAACGAGGCAACCGGTAAAGGCCCCATCAATCAGATCGGCGGCAGCAGTACCCAGCTCAACGGTCCGCAGTACTTGGCGTTCGACGGAAGCAACAATCTCTGGGTCACCAACTACAACGCGAGCACGCAGGCGGCAAGCGTCGTCGAGATCGAATCGCTGGCAACCGGAAACGTGCTTCCGATCGGCGTTATTCGCGGAGCGAGCGATGGCGTCGTTCGTCCGCGCGGCATCGCCATCGACGCGACGAACAAACAGGTCGTCATCGCAAACGTCAATCCAGCGGCGGGATCGCCGTTCGAGAGCCAGCTCCTCGTTTATGCGACGGGCGACGCCGGTGCCGGCGGCATCGTTCCCGGCCAGATCATCGCCGGACCGAACACGGGAATGAACGTGCCGAGTGGCGTTGCGGTGAACGGCTACACGGCGTACGTGACCAACCTCCAAGGCGCGTCGGTCGAAGCATTCGTCGTTCCGAGTCCGACGCCGACGCCCGTGGCGACCGCGACGCCTGCCCCCACGGCGACGCCCGCGCCGACGCCGTCGGGACAGACGCCCACACCATCTCCGACGCCCAGCCCGACGCCCACGCCGGAGAATCTCGCGCCGACGCTCACGCTCGCGGGCGGGCTCACCGGGCTCACGCAGCCGAGCGGCATCGCGCTCGACGCGAGCGGCAATCTCTATGTATCCGATGAGGGCAGCATCTCGGTGCCGCCCAGCATCCTCGTCTTTCCGGCAGGGCTGACCGGCACGCAGAACGTGCCGCCGTCCTGTAAGATCAGCGGGACGAGCACGAACCTCTTTGCGCCCACGGACGTCGCGGTGGACACGAGCGGAAACATCTACGTCGCGGATACCACGGTGGCTGGCGCAGGCGTCGTGTACGTCTTCACCGGCATCTCACCGACCTGCGGAACCGCCAACGTGGCGCCGTCGAGGACCTACACTTCTCCGGGCGTACCGATCGGTTTGGGCCTCGTTCCGTAAGGAGCACCCGCACCCATCGATTCATTGTCAGCGCTCACGCGCCTCGCGATTGCGACCACCGCCGAAGAACGAGCGGCGGCAATCGCAGAGGTTTGTTCGCGCATGCTCGAAACCGCAGGAGCGCTGGAGCTTGCCGAGCGGCAGTCGCGCGAGAGTCGTCTGCTCGCAATGGTCAACGAGCGGCTGCACAAGTCGCTCGACCGGCGCGAGCTGCTGGCGGGAATCACCGAAGGCGTGCGCGCGGCGTTCGACGCCGATCGCTGCATCGTCTACGAGCGCGGCGCGTCCGACGCACGCGCGCTCGTCGTCGCTGAAGCGACGTCACGCGCTCCGCTTGCAACGTCAATTGCAATCGACGGCGATCTGCGCAAGGTCTTCAGCGGCTTGACCCTTCGCCGCGAGCGCCTGCCTGAGCGTGCGGCGGCGTACGGCGACGGAGCGCGCAGCGCGATCGCGATGCCGTTCATCGTCGACGGACGCGTCGAAGACGCGATGCTGCTCGTCTTCAACGAACGGCGAACGTTGGACGATTCCGATGTCGGCGCACTGCGCGTGCTCGCATTTCACGTAGGCCTCGCGCTCTCGAACACGCGGCTCTACGAACGGGAGCGTGCGCGACGCCGCCAAGCGGAGACCCTCGAGCGCGTCGTGCGCATCCTGCGCGACACGCAATACGTGGACGAGGTCTTGCTCGTCTTCGTCGTTACGGTGTCGCACGAGCTCGGCGTTGATTGCGCGGCGTACGGGATCGAGGACGAAAGGCTGGAGCGCCGTGCGGTACGCCTGCGAGAGACGAGCAGTTTCACGCCCGAGGCATCGATTCTGCGCGCCGGCCTGGAGCAGCAGCTCTCCCTGGAAGACCCATCCGACGCTGAGCTGCTGCCCGCGGATACGCGCCGTGCGCTCTTCGGCGAAGCGGGCGGCGTGCTCGTTGCGTTGCGAACCGAGGCGCGGCTGTGGGGGGCGTTCATCGTGCGGTCAGACTCCGGGCTCGCGGAATGGGCACCCGAGGATCGCGCGACGTTCTTTCGCACGCTCGGCTCGCATCTCGAGATCGCATTGACGAACGCGTACGCGTACGAGCGCGAGCTGCGCCGCGCGCAGGAGCGCGAGACGCTGGCGGAGGCTGCGCGTACGATTCTCAGCCATACGGCGCTTCGGCCGCTCGCCGACGTGATGTGCCGTTTCGCGGCGACGCTCGTGCACGCCGACCGCACCTGCGTGCTGCGCTGGGACGGCGCATCGTACGAGCGCGTCGGGATGTACGGACAGGATATCGAGCGGACGCTCGCGGCGAGCGGCTTCGACCTCACGCACCGCGCGCAGCGCCCGGCGATGACGGCCTCGACCGACGATCGTCGCGTGCAGCGTTTGACGGACGGACCGGGTTACGTCGTCATTCCGCTCTCGCGTACTGCGTCGGATCTCTCCGGCGACACGATCGATGCGTTCCTCATCGTGGGGAGCAACCGGCCGGTGCGCTTCGCGCGTGACGATCTTCGCTTGCTGCAGGAGCTCGGTGCGCTGCTCGCGCTGGCGCTGCGCAACCTCGATCTGTACGAGGCCATGCAGCGCGCCAACCGCGCGTTGCACGAGTCGAATGAGTTCAAGGACGACCTGCTCGCGATGCTCGCGCACGACTTCAAGGGCCCGCTCACCGTCATCCTCGGCTATTGCGAGCTCTTGCTCGAGGCCGAGCACGACGTGGATGAAGTGAAGCGCATCTTCGAACAGACGAACCGGCTCGTGCGTCTTTCGGAGGATGCGCTGATTCTCGCACAGACGCAGTCGGAAGGGTTTTCGCTGGCGCGCAACGTCGTCGATCTCGGTGCGTTCGTCGCGCGTTGCGTGCACGCCGTCGCAGGGGAGAGCGCGCGCGTCACGCTCGAGCTGCCTGCGGAGCCGGTGAGCGTGAGCTGCGACGGGAACCGCTTCCGCCACGTCATCGACAACGTCGTGCAAAACGCGCTGAAGTACTCCGAAGGCCCGGTGCACGTTGCCGTGCATGCCGAGGGCAACGAGGCGCGCATCGACGTCACGGATCGTGGAATCGGCATCCCTCGCGACGAGCTGACGGCGCTCTTCACGCGTTTCGGCCGGGCGAGCAACGCCCGTCGCCGGGGGATCGCCGGCTCGGGGGTGGGCCTCTACATCTCGAAAAAGATCGTCGACGCGCATCGGGGAACGGTGAGCGTGCGGTCTATAGAAGATGAGGGGACGACCTTTACGGTGGCTTTGCCCCTCGCACGAGCAGAAGTAGAAAAAGAGCTGAAGTAAGAGATAATGGCATTTCTCAAGGCCCTGATCGACGGGAACGAACGAGAGGTCGCGCGCCTACGGCGTACGGCCGAGCGCGTCAACACCTTCGAAGAGCCCATGAAGGCGCTCTCCGACGACGAGCTGCGGGCAAAAACGCCCGAGTTCCGCGGCCGCCTCGAAGCGGGTGAGACGCTCGACGACCTGCTGCCCGAGGTCTTCGCGGTCGCTCGCGAGGCGAGTCGTAGAGCGCTTGGCATGCGTCCGTTCGACGTCCAGATCATGGGTGGCCAGGTGCTCTACGAAGGCCGCATCGCGGAGATGAAGACCGGCGAAGGCAAGACCCTCGTCGCGACCCTTCCCGTCTACGCGCGGGCGCTCGAGGGGCGCGGCGTTCACGTCGTGACCGTCAACGACTACCTTGCCCGGCGCGACGCCGAGTGGATGAGCCCCGTCTACGAGTTTCTTGGGTTGAGCGTCGGCATCATCCAGCACGACCTCGACCCCGCGCAACGGCGTGCGGCCTATCTTTGCGACGTCACGTACGTGACGAACAACGAGGTCGGCTTCGATTATCTGCGCGACAACATGGCTTGGCAAGTCGAGGATCTCGTGCAGCGCGAGCTGTACTTCGCGCTCGTCGACGAGGTCGATTCGATCCTCATCGACGAGGCGCGCACGCCGCTCATCATCAGCGGCCCCAGCACCGAGGCGACGGAGCTGTACGAGAAGTTCGCCCAGATCGTCCCGCGTCTGCGTAAAGACGAAGATTTTACCGTCGACGAAAAGGCTCATGCCGTGCCGATCACGGAAGCCGGCGTTGCCAAAGTCGAGAAGATGCTCGGCATCCAGAATCTCTACGACCAGCGCAACATCGAGCTCACCCATCAGCTCAACGCGGCGTTGAAGGCTTGGCATCTCTTTCATCGCGACCAGCAGTACATCGTCAAGGAAGGCGAGATCATCATCGTCGATGAGTTCACCGGCCGGTTGATGTACGGGCGGCGATACTCCGACGGCATCCATCAGGCGATTGAAGCCAAAGAAGGCATCAAGGTTCGCGGCGAGGATCAGACGCTCGCCACCATTACGTTTCAGAATCTCTTCAGGCTCTACGATCACCTCGCCGGCATGACCGGCACGGCAAAGACGGAAGAGCGCGAGTTTCGCGACATCTACGGGCTCGACGTCGTCGTCATCCCGACGAACATGCCGATGGTTCGTAAGGATAACTCAGATATCGTCTTCAAGTCGGAAAAGGCGAAGTTCCAAGCCGTCGTCGACGAGATCGTGAACGAGCATCAGAAGGGCCGGCCCGTGCTCGTCGGGACGCGCTCGATCGAGAAGAGCGAGACGCTCGCGGCGATGCTGCGGCGCAAGGGCGTCGAGTGCAACGTGCTCAACGCCAAGTACCACGAGCAAGAGGCGGAGATCATCAAAGACGCCGGGCAGCCCGGGCAGGTGACGATCGCCACGAACATGGCGGGCCGCGGCACCGACATCAAGCTCGGCGACGGCGTCCCGCAAGCCGGCGGCCTGCACATCATCGGCACGGAGCGTCACGAGTCGCGACGCATCGACAACCAGCTGCGCGGACGCTCGGGGCGCCAAGGCGACCCCGGCTCGTCGCGGTTCTACGTTTCGCTGGAAGATGAGGTCATGCGGCTCTTCGGCGGCGAGCGCATGAACGCGATCATGGAGCGCGTCGGCTTCACCGACGAGGCGCCGATCGAATCGGGCCTCGTGACGAAGTCGATCGAACGCGCGCAGAGCAAGGTCGAGAATCACAACTACGAGATTCGCAAACACGTCCTCGAGTACGACGACGTGATGAATAAACAGCGCGAAGTGATCTACGGCGATCGCCGGGCGATATTGGAAGGTACGTTCGATACGCGCGCCTTCATGCTGCAGTCGCTCGAGGCGAAAGTCGACGAGGCGCTGGAGCACAACGCGCCCGAGAACGCGAGCCCGGCCGAATGGGACCTCACCGAGCTGCTGAACGCGCTCGAGGCGGTCTTCCCCATACGCAAGCGATTGTCGGAGACGAGCTTCGAGAAGAGAGACCGCGATGAGATTCGCGGCATGGTGCGTGCGGCCGCGATTGAGGCCTACGAAGAGAAGGAGCGCGAGATCACGCCGGAGTTGATGCGCGTCATCGAATCGCGCTATCTTCTGTTGCCGATCATCGACCGTCAATGGGTGGACCATCTCTATGTCATGGACCATCTCAAAACCGGCATCGGTCTGCGTGGCTATGGCCAGCGCGATCCGCGCGTCGAATACGAGAAGGAAGCCTTCGAGATATTCGAGTCGCTGAAGAACAACATCGCGGACGAAGCGATCAAAGGCGTCTTCCGCGTGGTGGTGGAGCAGGGCCCGGGCGCAGGCCAAGCGCCGCCTCCGCCGCCGTTCACCTTACCGCCGACGCAAAGCACGTCTCCGGAGCTGGTGCCGGTCGGCGCACCCATGGGGCCGCTGCCGCCGCCTCCCGGCCCGCGTCTGCAGCGCATGCACACCAACCGTGGCGACGACGAGCCGGCGAAGCCGACGCATCGCGACCAACCGAAAGTCGGACGAAACGATTTATGCCCGTGCGGCAGCGGCAAAAAATATAAGAAGTGCCACGGCGCCGCCGCATAAGGGGATAGGAGTTAAGCGATCCAAGACGAGCCCTCCTGTCCCGGGCCATCGGCGCCGAGCCTCTGAGCGCAAAGCCTTATGCTGCAAGGCTTTGCGGCGCATGGGCTCTTAGCGGTGCTAAATCAAGGCCTGCAAAGCCCCGAGTTCGTCACGTGGGCCGCACAGCGCTACGCGATCGGCGTGCGGCGCTAAGCGATCTCGGCGCAACGCGCTAAGCGCGAATCTCTAAGCGATCGCGGGCATCGCAGTGTCGCGCAGCGTGGCGCGCATGGGGCGAGGGGCGTCACCGTTGCTTGCGCTCGATCCGAGCGGCTCGTATCTTCTAGCGGGGCGTAGGACAGGAGCAGCAGATCTGCGGCTCCTGTCCTACCACATCCGCGAGCTACTTCGTTATCGCCAGGCCTTTGAGCCTGCTGCTCCCGTTGATCGTGATGGTCGCTATCGGCGAGCCCGTGTACGGTGATGCGTACTCCGTCACGGTGCCGTTGCCAGAGTTCGCCACGAAGAGATCGCCGGAGGAATTGAGTGCCAGACCATAGGGAATGGTCACATCAGTGGTGATGGTCGCTATCGGCGCACCGGTGTACGGCGGTGCGTACTCCGTCACGTTACCGGGGGTATTAGCGTTCGCGACGAAGAGATCGCCGGAGGAGTTGAACGCCACGGCTACAGCAGCGGTCACGCTGTTTGTGATAGTCGCTATCGGCGCTCCGGTGTACGGCGCTGCGTACTCCGTCACGTTATTATCGTTCGCGATGAAGAGGTCGTCGGAGGAGTTGAATGCTACCCCTTCAGCACTGCCCACGCTGTTTGTGATAGTCGCTATCGGCGCTCCGGTGTAGGGCGGTGCGTACTCCGTTACGTTGCTGGTGCCGTTGCAATAGTTCCCTACGAAGAGATCACCGGAGGAGTTGAGTGCGACACCCTCAGCAGCGCATACGCCGTTGGAGACGGTCGCTATCGGCGCCCCCGTGTACGGCGGTGCATATTCGGTCACGGTGTTGGCTGCATGAGAGTTCGCGACGAAGAGATCGTCGGAGGAGTTGAGTGCCAGGGCCCATGGCTCGCCGGTCGAGATAGTCGTTGTCGGCGAGCCGCTGTACGGCGGGGCATACTCCATCACGGTGCCGTTGAAGTTCGCGACGAAAAGCGTCTGCGGCGGGGGTGTGCTCGGGGTGGGTGTGTTCGGGGTGATGCCACTCGAGTGGCAGCCAGAGAACCCCAGGGCGATCAAGGCAAGCCCAAGGCACGAAACCGATAGACACTTCATACTCAGGATACTCCTTCAGCAAAGCAGGACGAACGAGCAATTTCCCTTACGCATGAGAACCTTCTCCAAGGAACTAGCGATGCGTCAACCTAGCACGCGACCGTTCCCAAAACGTTCCGGCCCTTCTCACCCTCAGTTCACGTCGCGCCTACCGGTCGAGGTCGCGAGAAAAGCAACCAGCTCGGTGAGATCGTTGAAGTAGAGGCGCTGCCGAGTCGAGAGACGTTCGACGCTGCCGCGCCAGCGGCGAGCCCCCGGCGCTTCCTCGCTCTCGGTCTCCAACCAGAGATTGACCAAGAAGGCGTACTTGCGCCGACTCATGGCACGAAGATAGCGCACCGGCGTTCCCGTTCTGTTCCGGAACGCCTCATAGACCGGCCCGGAATGCGGGCGGAACGGTGCTGGTCTATGATTGGGCCGGACGAGAGCCCGATTCGGGCTGCGAGGCCTCGCAACTGGCTCTTGGTCAGGGCCTTGAGTCTCGCGACCACCTCGAGCCACGCCTCGCGCTCGCGCCTCGCATGCGGATACTCGGTGCAGACGCTTTGCGGATCGTGGACACGGCCTTCCTCGACCTCCTCGAGCGAGACGATTCGCTGCTATGGTGAACCATCATCCAGCATACACTACTTATCGCGATCTTCTTCAGATGGCGATTCGTAATCGCGCGGCAAGTCTCTGGATGTCACCTTTTTCTGCCATTTTCGAGCGCAGGTTCATAATGTACTGGCGATCGGCAGGATCAGAGAGCCTGGGTACGATCTCTTGCATAACGATTGGATCATAATCCTGAAAATAGGCTGCCATGGCCCTCTCACCGTTGCGCTGATTCCCAAGACGATCTAACCCCCTTGATGTTTCGAATGCCATTTTCTCAAAACCGCGACGACGGAGAATGATCCAAACCACGATAGTTATCGCGAGCACGATCAGGATCACTGGTAACGACAGAGGCGGCATCTTTGATACGATGAGAGACAAAGCTCCCGCCGCATGCCGCACGAGGGGAAGGGACGAGCCTTCTAGTCGGCTGATGATTTTTGGCCACCCTATGGTTTCTTTGATCCCGCCGTACACCCCAAAAAGCCCTGCGATAATCCCGATGATCGTGTCCGATAAGCGTAGAAGCCCTTTCACGCGACTCCAAATCTTATGCATCAGAACCCTCATGCTTAGCTCGCAGCCACAACCCATGGCGCGAAGGATGCTATTTCGAGAGAAGAGACTGAGGCAGTACGCTTGAGGCCAAGCATACGCACCTCCGGGCAGCATGGGTTCTGCAGTCGAGCGCTACGCCCTCGCTCGACTTAGTTGGTCCCGGCCTCGCCTAACGCGGCCAAGAGCTTGTCGCGGTTCTTGCGGTGCGGCATGCGCCCGGCGCGCGCGGCCTTGAGCGCCGCCAGCGATAGCCCCGTGCGGCTTTGCAGTTCCTTGAGGCTCACGGCTTTGAGCTTCGGGACTATGTCTCGCAGCCATGCCTCGCGCTCGCGCTGCGCATCCAGGTATTCCGTGTATACGCTCCCGGCGTCGTGGATCGAGCCTTCCTCAACCTCTTCAAGCAGATTCGACTCCTTGCCAATGAACCGAAGCTGCACGATCCGAACGTGCCTGCGACTCAGCAGGCCGATGGTTTGCTTTGTGCACGGCTTCCCATCCGGTCCCGCGCACTTGAGCTCCGGATGGTACTCGTACGCGCGCAGAACGTCGCCGTAGGTCTTGACTGCAGCCGTCTTGCGGCTCTGGACTTGCGAGGTCGTGATGCGGTAACGCTCGGTGCTGTACTCATCGATCCACGGCAGTGCGAGCCATTTTCGTGAGTCGGTCTCGTATGGCGCGATCAGGTGAAAGCGCTCCGGGTCAACGCCGATCGGACGGCCAAGCTCGCGCACCTGCGCACTGAGCAAGAAGTTGAACGGCTTGATCTGCTTGGCGTAGGGCTTACCGCGGTTGAAGGAAGCGAAGGCCCGCATCACCCACGGACTGCTCACGCTCACGCGCCCGATCGCGGGGAGCTTCTCGAAGCGCAGCGGTCCTGTCTTGAAGCTGAGCGCCTTGCGGAGAATGCGCAGCCACGCTTGCGCAATCCATTCACGGTCATCGGTGTCCGGGTCGGTGGGGTTGAGCAAATGCCCGAGCCCGTGTTCCGACCAGCGATCTTCGTCATTATTGATCTTATCCCGAAGCAACACTGGCGCGCCGTCCTTGTCGCGCAGGAAAAGAACGTAACGCTTGGCCGCGATCGCGTAGCACCACAGCTGCCGCTGCTTCTTGGTCTTCGGATCAACGTTGTCGTCCTCGATCTTCAGGACTGAACCGGGAACAGCGTCGCGATCGTACGGGTTCAACCGCGCGAATCGATCGACGATCTCGCGGACCTGATCCCATGAGAGTAGTTTGATTGCTTCGCAGCCGTTGCGCGCGTGATACGGGCCGCCGGGGCACGCGACAAGCCCGCCGCGCTTACTCGCGATGATCGCCATCGAGTCGGTGTCTTCCATGGCGTACGTGCGCGCAACGGATCGTCGCCGTAGCAGCTTCCGAAAGCCCGAAGTGCTTAACTTTACCTTGCTCGATTAGTCCTCTGACGGCGCCGGCGACATCTTCGATCGGCACACTCGGGTCCACTCGATGCTGGTAGAATAGATCGATCGCGTCAACCCTAAGGCGCTTGCGCGACGCCTCCGCGACCTCGCGAATATGCTTCGGCTTACTATTCAGACCGCCGAGGCGCTCGCCGGTCTTCGGATCGAGATTAAAACCGAACTTCGTGGCGATCACTACCTGTCCTCGAAACGGATCGAGGGCTTCGCCGACAAGCTGCTCGTTGCTGAACTGACCGTAGACTTCCGCTGTATCGAAGAAGGTTACGCCACGTTCTACCGCAGCTCGGATGAGGGTAATCATCTCTGCCTTGTTGCTGGCCGGGCCGTAGCTCGCGCTCATACCCATGCAGCCAAGTCCTAACGCCGATACTTCCAGGCTCTTTCCAAGTTTGCGTTTCATGCGTGATATTGTTCGTCGCTCATGGGCCTCGGCCTAGATGGAGCACGCGAGGACTGGGCGAGCGCGTCGCTTGGGTATCGAGCGTAGGCACTGTCGGACTGGAGACACGTCCCCTCGCCCTCCTCGCGCCAGGCGTGCTTGAGTTCCGCATAGCACTTGGCGCGACTCTTCATGTGGAAAGGCTCGGCAAGGCGTCCGCCCGCCGCAATGGCAGGTGGGGCGAGCGAGTGGAGGAACTAAAATAATAACGATATCGCCCGCTCGCAAGGAGGCCTTCGGTTATGGCCGCTTCTAGTATGGTCGCTTCTCGGCTAGGCATCGCGCTCGTCGTCCTCGCGCTTCTTTCGCTCGGCGCGTGTAAGAGCGTCGGCACGGCATTCAACCCGCCCGGCGGAGAAGTACCAGCGTCAAACACGCTGTTCGTAGCGAACTACGGCAATAGCACGGTGAACGAGTATCGCGCGCCGTTCACCGGTGCAGCCACGACGATCTCGAACGGCATTAATGGCCCGTATCCCTTGACGGTCGATAGCTCGGGCAATCTTTGGGTCGCGAACTATGGTAATAGCACCGTGACGGAGTATACGAAGGGAAACTATGCGGGCGCTCCCGCCGTGACCATCTCCAACGGAATCAATAACCCCGACGTCATCATTACCGACAGCTCCTCAGATGTCTTCGTTGCGAACGATAACGGCTCGGTTAATGAGTACGTTGCTGGCAACTATACCGGAGCGCCGGTAGCGATCAGCAACGGCGTCGACGGTCCCGACTTCGGGCTCGCCGTGGACTCGTCCGGCGACCTTTTCGTGTCAAACCATAGCAATAGCACGGTGACCGAGTATGCAAAGGGCAGCTATTCCGGCGCTCCGATTGCGACGATTTCGAATGGACTGAACGACCCCGCGCAGCTCGTCCTCGATTCCTCCGGAGACCTCTTCGTTGCCAACGCAAACAACAGCACTGTTACCGAATATGCGAGGGGCAACTACACGGGCGCACCCATTGCAACGATCTCGAACGGTGTTGACGACCCGTACGCCATCGCACTCGACACTTCCGGCGATCTCTTCGTCGCGAATTATACCATCGGTACAGTAACCGAATATACGAAGGGGAACTATACCAGTGCGCCGGCAACGACCATCACCGGCTTCGGCTCGTACATACAATCGCTCGCGATCGACAGTAAGGGCAGGCTCTTCGTTGCGGATTACGAGAACAGTGAAGTGAAGATCTACACGAAGGGCAGTTACACGGGCACGCCCACAGTCATCTCAGGCCTCAGCGAGCCGTACTACCTCGCGATCTACCCGAGGTAAGCCGAAGCAGTCACCAAATACCGAGCATCGCCGTCACGTCGTCGTGCTCTAAGCGCTCAATGCTGAACGATCTAAGCGCTTAGCGATCGCGCAGCTGCGCAGCGCCGTGCAACGTGGCGCGCATGGGGCGAGCCAATCGGGATGAGCTAGCAAGAAGCCTGATTGAAGAGCTGCTGCACAGCATCTCGCAAGCGTGGGTTGAGGCTGGGATCATTGAGGAAAGCGCTTGGCATGGGTCCCGTCATGAAGCCAGCAATAACTTATGAAGTTGGCGTAGTTTCGTAAAGGGCTAGGAACGTCTCGGGTGTCCTTCCGTCAAGACCGGCATGCGGGTGCGTGGTGTTATACTCGACGCGCCACTCTTCTGCGGTGTCGTTGAAGGCGAAGATCGTGCGAAAGCGATTGGGAATGAGGAATTCGTCGCGAACGCGAGCGTTAAAAGACTCGATAAAGGCATTCTGCGTCGGCTTGCCGGGCTCGATGAAGAGCAACTCCACTTCTCGCGAATCCGTATGCTCGCGCGGCTCGCGCCTTGCACGGTGCGACTGGCGCGTTCGTTTAGCCAGACCATGTCGTGCCGAATGGACGGCTTGGCTTGCCGAGAGCCCGGAAAAACGACCGGAATCGTCCGGCAGCGGCTCGAAAAGGACGGCCAATTGTGGGAATAGGGGGATCGTCCTTGCGCTACATGATAGCTCTGCTTTCTTTTCTGTTAGTTGCCGCTTCACCGCCCGCCGGCATGTCCGGAACGTGGGAAGGCACGATGAACGGACCCACCGGGCACATACGCCGCATCATGGTCATTACCAAAAGCGACGGCACCTACGATGTGACGATCCACAGCATCGACGAGAGCGAGGTGCCCATCGTCACGCACAAGGTCAAGGTAAACGGATCGACGGTGACGATGACGTTTGACATGGACACCGGGCCGTGGCTCGATTACCACCGGGTCTATCGTGCAAGACTGAACGCGAACGATACGACGATGGATGGAAGCTGGAGTAGCACCCAAGGGCCCTCGCTGAAGCTCGCGATGAACTACCATCGAGTCGCACATGCCTCGTGGCCAGTTCTTCGGCCAAAAGTTACGATGGTCGAAGTCCAGCCAGGCGTGACGGTCGAAGCGCTCGACTGGGGCGGCACGGGCCGTCCTGTGCTGTTCCTCGCCGGCCTCGGAAACACGGGGCACGACGTCTATGCGATCGTTCCCGGCCTCAGACAGCACTATCACGTGTACTCGATGACGCGTCGCGGCTTCGGAAACTCGAGCAAACCCGCGCCTACGCTCGCGAATTACTCAGTCGACCGTTTGGGAGATGACGTACTCGCGGTCATGAATGCGCTCGACATCGAGAAGCCTGTGCTCATCGGTCATTCGATCGCGGGCGAGGAGTTGAGCGACATCGGAACGCGATATCCGCAAAAGGTTGCCGGACTCGTCTATCTCGATGCGGGGTACTGGTATGCATACGACGGCGGTGGCACGCGACCGAATCTGAGTCCGCCGCCGGGACGCCCGCCCATGCCGCCGATCGGGATCGCCGTACTCGACGGAGCGCGATCATTCAAGGGGCCGATTGACGATCCGATCCTCGCGATCTTCGCGCATCCGCACGACGTCGACCGTATGGCAAGAACAGCGCAAGACAAAGCGCGGACGGCGAGAGAGAATGCCGACGATGCACGACAGATCAACGGCTTCAAGCGCGGCCTGCCGAATGCAAAAGTCATCGTTATCCCCTATGCCGATCACTTTGTTTATATATCGAATACGGACGAAGTACTGCGCGATATCAACGCGTTTATCGCGACCCTACCGAAGATCTAGCCACGATCATAGGCTAGCCGGCAAACAGGCCGCGCCTCCTGGAGCGACGGACATCACAGAGAATACCGCTTTGAGTCAAGCTGCTAGAGAGCTTAATCGAGCTGAAGCCGGG